>CAZMTU010000026.1:0-22746 GCA_964569225.1 uncultured Lachnospiraceae bacterium
CCGAATGGTCTGAATCTACTACAACGACATGGGAGGATGTTTATGGGAATTATTTAGGTGATCTACTTGATTCGCATACCATTTCTTATGGACAAGGCAATGTTGGTAGTCATAGATATTCCTACTCTATTCTGTCTTTGGCTAAAGAGTGGGCATCGGGTATTCAAGATCCTGCTCATGGCGTAGTGTTTAAAGCAAGCGATTCGTTTGAAGAACAGACGGGCTCGGCTGTAAAAACATGGTACAAAACGTTTGCTGCTTATAATCGAAGTGCTTATAGACCTTCTATTTCCATCACATATAGTACCATACAGGTGCTGGTGGGTAAGAGTAAGGATATTTCTGCTTCGGCGGCAGGTATGTCTGGAATTACATGGAGTAGTAGCAATACTGCTGTTGCCACAGTAAACAATGGCGTTGTCACTGGTGTTTCTAACGGAACTGCAACAATCAGTTTTACAGATGGTTCTTCCACATATAATTGTTCCGTTCAAGTGCGCAAGAATGGCGGAACCACCTATGTATATAGTTCCTCTCTACCGCATGAAACTAAAAGATCGATATCGGCTGGGACAGCATACATCATTAGATTTTATCCGTATGAAGCGGGATATTATTCATTCTTTACCTCGCCGGAAAGCACAACTACACTGACGGATACGACAATAGCACTATATTCTGATGCTGCTCTAACTAACGTTATTGCTTTTGATGATGATGGTGGTTATTCCACTCACGGATGTGTTTCAGCATATTTGAATGCGAATACGGCGTACTATTTTGTGCTTTCCGCATATAGTATATCGTCAACTGGTGTCGTTACTTACAATATAATGAAAGGATTGCCTGTATCCGGATATGAAGCGGAGTACGATCCGGATATATGGAACACTTATCCGATACGTTCTTATGCAAACTGCTATTCATATGCTTTGAATACGCAATATGGATTTAATGGCGGTCTGGTGTATTGGGGACTTCAACCTGGTGCAAGCTCTTATGGTGATACAGTGAATGGCCATGAAATCGTTCCGCTTGAGGACTATTTGTTAACTGCTGATGGAAGTGTTTTGTTGAATAATATCTTGGCAGATGCTTCTGTCGCAGGATTTACATTTAGAGAAGTTAGCCGAACGGAAATGTGTGGTTACGGTTCGTATAAAGTTGCGCTTGTGGTTGCTCCATACTCGGATGATCCTAATTATCATGCAGACTACCATTGGTATCGTCAAAACCCAGATGGAACTTGGTCTCATAAACCGGGAATAAGCTATGTTGTAAATACGGATTCGTCCGGAAATGTTATTTATGACCCATCAGAGGCAAATCGACGTACCGAATATTCGGATGGAACCATATTAGACTATACATATGTTGTAGGTTACTATATGGTTACGCCGCTAAACAACTTGTATTCCTCTACATCTACAGCAGCTACTTTGAATCTCGCTGAAATCCCTCTAACCTCTCAAAGTACCTCAGAAGAAATTGATGATATCAGATCGATAGCTCCGTGGTTGAGAATAGAAGAATAACCGAAAGGTATGATTTGAGTATGCTTGCTCTTGGATATAGTTAGTTCGTTTCTGTCCCCGAGGCTAAAATTGCCTTGGGGACTATAGGAGAAAAGGCAATGGCTAAGATACTTATAGTTGAGGACGAAAAAGCGATAAACGACCTCGTAAAATTTAATCTTGAATTAGTTGGACACGAATGTTATCAAGTGTTTGACGGTGAAACCGGTCTTGAAGAAGCGTTGAAGCTCAAATATGATCTAATTATACTGGATGTTATGTTACCAAATTATTCCGGATTTGAAATTATGGAATATATAGAGGAAACTCTGGTGATATTCGTTACGGCCAAATCAACGCCGGCAGACAAGATTAAAGGTCTTCGGTTAGGTGCCGATGATTATATTACAAAGCCATTTGACATCGTTGAACTTGTTGAACGCGTTAAGGCTGTGCTTCGCAGAACCAAAGCGGATTCAAAAGCATTTGAGTTTGACGATATACGAATTGAGTTCAACAACCGTCGAGTATTTAAGTCTGATATAGAAGTAGAATTAAAGCCAAAAGAATTTGATCTTCTCGAAGCGTTGATCAACAATCGTAATCTTGCGCTAACACGTGAGAAATTATTGAGACTTGTTTGGGATTTTGACTATGAAGGAGATTCCCGTACAGTTGACGTTCATATTCAGCGGATACGTCAGAAATTAGGAATTTCGGATAGAATTCAAACTGTATATAAAACGGGATACAGGTTCGAGATATGAAAATGAAATTTTGGCAAAAAACATACATATTCACATTAGTGATATTTCTGATGTGTTTGAATATCGGTATTCTATCGCTTACGCTTTACACCTATCAGAAAAACATCGAAGCCACTGAAACTGCTGTTGCAGCAGAACAATACTATGTTGCAATGTCATTTGAACGTGACTATGATGCACTAATGGAATCCAACGAAAATGCGAGTCCGTCGCTGTTAATGCAATCCTACGGTGCTCACTACAGCGAGAAAGGATTATTTATTGCATTTAGAAAAGATACCGAGGAACTGTACTCTAATTTCAAAAGTCAATATTCTGTTGATAAAGGGACTTTAATTCATACGAACTTTGAAGCGAAAAGGCATATCTTGATTTCGGCTATGGTTTGCGATGCTGAATACGAACTGATCATTGCAAAAAACGTGGAATCTCTTGATTCGGAATTTCGTTCCCTTATGACCACTTACTCGGTTACTGCAGGTAGCGTTTCATTGGTTCTTGCAGTTGTATTGTATTTTGTATTGAAGAAACTGTCCGGTCCGTTGGAAACATTGCGTAAAACAACCGAAAGAATTGAAACCGGTGATTTCTCCGCAAGAGTTGAAGAACAAGGAAACGATGAATTTACACTCGTTGCCAAAAGCTTTAATTTAATGCTTGATAAGATCAATGAACAGATGGAAGCTCTTGAAGGTGAAGCAGAAGCCAAAATGCCCGAAGCCGAGAGGAAGCAGATGCTTGTGGACAACATGGCTCATGAGCTGCGCACGCCGTTGACAAGTATTCACGGATATGCGGAATATCTGGAAAAGGCAAATACTACTGAGGAACGCAGGTTGATTGCAGCGAAGTATATTATCTCTGAATCTGAACGTCTACAAAAGATCTCGGAAATTCTGCTTGATGGTGCGTTCATCCGCAAAAATGAAATCGAGATGGCAGATATCGATCTTGGAGCTGTCCTTACTGACGCAGTGAAAAAGCTCCAAATGAGAGCCGAGAAAGCTGGCGTTGAGATTTCCTGCGATTCGTCTTCGGTAATGGTTAAAGGTAACGCAACTCTTCTCTCCATGTTATTCTATAATCTCACAGAAAACGCAATCAAGGCGTGTTCCGCGGGCGGCAAGGTGAAGATATCATGTTCAGAAGGTCAAGCAGTTATTGAGGATAATGGTAAAGGAATGACTGAAGAACAACTCTTGCACATAACAGAGCCGTTTTACCGTATGGACGAGAAAAGATACGAGCTTATCTTTGTTGAACGTGGGACAATCATTCTTGATGCGAGTCTTTTGCGGTGTCGGACTCGCGGAAGGCATCGCTTTACAGCAGCTCACGAACTTGCGCATTGGTTGATTCATCAGGAACTGTATTCGGGTACAGGTAATACTGCAGCAATGCTGAAGCACCTCAAGAAAAGCTCTGAGACAGACAGAAGAATCGAACTCCAAGCAGATATGCTGGCGAGTGCATTGCTTCTTCCGATTAGCCAAGTCAAAAAAACGTTTTATCGGACTTCAGGCGAAGACCGGATATCGATGTTGGCGGCACAGTTTGGCGTTTCAAATCAAGCAATGGAGATCAGACTGCGCAATCACCATCTGATATAAAGCCAATAAAGCGGCTTTTTTACCCATAATGTTCAGTTTTTACTGAACAAGAAAACAGAATAAACTCGCCCACATCATTATATCACCGCAATCAAGAAAATTTTGTCAAGAACGGTACACAATCTTACAAAATTCACGGTACGGTATTTGGTATAATAATGTCGAGGAAATGACTGAACCACAAGATAACAATCACTTCCTATCAGAAAAGATCACTTTCACTTATCTAAATAGGAAGGAGTATATCAATAAGGGTCGAGAAGTTTTTCTCAAATTCAAAATAAAGGAAGTGATCGGTATGATTTTTATTCAGCAGGTGTATGAGGATATAGACATTAAAAGCGAATATGTCAGATGTCCTTCTTGCAAACGCGGTAGGCTCTGCGACAAGCCTAAAGGAGATGTAGCAACGGTGATTGCCCTAAAGACCGATCACCAAGAACGGACAGGCAGTAAGATTATACTGAAATGCCCAAAGTGCTCCCAAAAGTTTCTCATTTACTTTTCAAAAGAGTGAGCCAATAAAATTGAATAGCTATTATTAACTATTAATACGTTTCGTACATAGCATTCCATCCGCCGAACACGCTGGTCATAGATCAGTAAAGCAAGCCAGAAAAGAGCTTATATCCACCCGCAGGGGTGAGAATACTGACCATCGAGATAGGGCATGACAAACAGCTTTTTAGGTTGTTTTGTCATGCCCATTTTTTATTGCATCCTTTTTGCCTAAAAAGCAGAAAGGATTTTTTATGTTTAGGAGTTGGCTGTGCTACATAGCTAAATATCCGTGATCTTCGATTTTTGAACTCGAGCCAAACAAATTCAAAAATCAAAAGGAGATCACAAGAATGAAAATTTATTACATTGAAGACCAAAATGGCAAATACGCATCTGCGGACGGATCGCGCAGATTTACAAGATTAGAAGGCAAGGAAGCATACGATTTTTTGAAGTCACCGATGGGACAAGGTCGTCGTTTTATGAAGCTTGTGAACATCGACAGTGATGAGGACGAAATCAATGTTAAGGTACACAGTAATGAGATGAAATCGTTCCGCAGATATAAACGACGTGAGCAATATGTCGCTGATGTCGCCAACACATGGGGCTATGATGTTTTGTCTTTGGACTATGAGGAAACCGCCGATGGCGAAATGCTGAGCGAAGTTGTCGCAGATGAGGATGTCGATGTGGAGAAAGAGGCGTTTCTACAAATTGATTTAGAAACGCTTCGCAAAGCTTTCGACATCCTCACGGAAGACGAATACGCATTGATCTGCGCTCTGTATTTGCAGGACAAGCCCATGACATTACGTGCTTATGCAAAAACATTAGGGGTTCCATTTACGACCGTTGACTCGCGTAGAAAAACGATATTAAGCAAATTGAGAAATTTTTTTAATATCTGAAAAGTTTTTTTCGTACAAATCAGAAAAAAGTGTGGAATATAAGGTGAGAGGACAAATTAACTCCTCTCGTGATCCTTGAAAAACTAAATATACCTGCAACAGATACATTGCCGTTATTGTCAGGTGATAGCGACAAGCGACATTCCCAAGGCACAGCTCCTTTTCGAAGGAGCTGTGCTCGTTGGGAAAATTCTCGGACAGCTGCCAAGAAGAGCGAAGACAAATAGCGGTTACAATGATACTTCCGCAGCGAAAGCGCGGCTTCCGGAGTATCCGGGGGTGGTGAGAGTCCAATGAGAGAGATTAGCTGTTTCTCGTCTGTTGTCTGCCTATGCCGAGGGAGTTGAGAACAAATACGGCGCACATTATTACGCAAAACGAATTTGGGATCGGTGCCAACACCGCCGATCCCTCTTACATAATACGAAGGAGGTATCGCCATGATTAACCGAGGCGATGTGTACTATGCTGATCTTGATCCGGGTGTCGGTTCGGAACAAACCGGACACAGACCTATAGTCATCATTCAGAATGATATTGGGAACAAGCATAGTCCTACAACTATTGCCGCTATGGTTACGAGCAGTCAGAAAAAGAAGCTACCCACCCATGTACATGTTGAAGACATCGGATCGGGATTAACCGAGGATTCAATCGTCATACTCGAGCAGATCCGAACCATTGACAAACAAAGGCTTGGTTCGATGATCGGACACGTGAGCGACAAAACTATGGCACTTATCGAGGATGCTGCCCTTTGCAGTCTCGGAATCGTAAGGTAACCATGGAGGAAACCCGAATGTACTATAAAAACAAAACACATCAGAAAATCTTCGAAGAGCAGGTGAATAGAAATCCTTGTAAATGCTCCAACGAATATCTCTCCACTCTGTATCTGCTCACAGCGGACCGAGAACTTTGGAATGCGACCAAGTACGTAATTGAGAGGAAAACAATTGACTTCTCAAAGATACGTCCGAAGGAGCTGACAACGAACGGCTATACCGTGTTCATCGTTGCGAAGGATATCTACTCCGACGAGAAACATATCTCGATCAAGGATGTATGCGATCGATACCTTGTCCCAGATAAGCTATTCGCCCTATTCGTTACAGCAATTCATATCTGCAGATTGGGTTACACCTACACCGGCATTGAAAAAGTGTTCAACTGAGTTTGAACACATACATAGCGAAAAGGAGGAAATCGCATGAACGAAACCGTATATAAAACCTTTGAAGAACTTCCGATGTTTCTTAACGTTGCAACCGTTGCCAAGCTCTTTGGCATTTCTCAGTCCTCAGGATATGAGCTGATGCATGAGAAGGAATTTCCTTCAATCAAGATTGGCAGCAGAATCCTCGTTCCAAGAGACAAGCTCAAGGAATGGGTGGAAAATAAGATGATGCAGTAAACAAAGGAAAGCGTTTGAAATGATAAAGTTTCTTGAACTGCCGATTCTGTCTGGACTTTGAGAAAGGTTCGTGATATTGTGTTGAACTAAAACAGGAGGTATCAACATGGGAAGCAAACGAGCGAACGGCGAAGGAACCGTTCGAAAAAGAACGGACGGACGATGGGAAGGCTTCATTACCGTCGGACATAAAGAAAACGGAAAGCCGATATATAAATCTGTATTTGCAAAGACTCAAAAAGAGTTGATACCTAAACTCAGAAAACTCATTGACGATTACAAAGGAGTCGAGTTGACTGAGGAAAGCTCAATGACGGTTCGTGAGTGGCTGGATAAATGGCTGAAGGAATACGCAGAGCCAAAACTAAGACCGTCCACGATGAAAAGCTACCGATACGAATGCGAAAAGATCTGCGAGTACATCGGAGATAAGCAGGTAAAGCTCCTAACAGCCGCTGACTGTCAGCGAATGTATAACAAATTTAAGAAGTCGGGACGGACAAAAAATGTAGCTTAGCATGGTACTGAGATGTCAGACTCCACGGTTCGCAGACTTCACATGATGTTCCATGAGGCGATGGATGCAGCCCAAAGAAAACGACTGATTGCAATTAACCCAACCGAAGGAACAGTAGTCCCCGGTTGCAACTACAAGGAAATGACTGTTCTAAACGAAGAACAGTTAGAAAAATATATGGATGCAATTACAAAGGATCCCGTATGGCACGACTTCTTCTATCTCGAGCTGACCACAGGTCTCAGACTCGGAGAAATCTGCGGTCTGCGATGGGAAGACTTTGACGAACAGAAAGGGACGCTCAGAATTCAACGTTCCTTGGGAAGAGTGGTCAAAGGGCAAGCTCATCTTGGTGATCCCAAGACTGAAAAAGGCAAAAGAACGATACATCTGCCCGAGAGTACATACCAAGTGCTGTTGGAACGCAAAAGCAAGGTCAATAGCGACTGGGTATTTCCGAGTATTAAATACAACGGACAACCGACCGCGCCGAGTGCGGCGTATCATCGGCATAAACAGATATTAAAGGATCTTGACTTGCCGTCGATACGCTTCCACGACCTGCGTCATACCTTTGCTACCCACGCAATCAAAAGCGGTGTAGATGCAAAAACGCTGTCGGGTATTCTTGGACACACGAATGCATCGTTTACACTTGATACCTACACGCATGTCACAAACGATATGCAATTCCGAGCATCGGAAATCGTTGGTGACTTTATGGAAGAAATACTCGGAAAGAATTTAATGCCGTGGCTGGAAGAAGAAAAAACGGAACCGGAACTATAAGGGAAAGAAAAGACGGACGTTGGGAAGGCCGAATCATTATCGGCTATGACGATAATGGAAAGGCACTAACGAAAAGTGTTTTCGGTGCGACCAAAACCGAATGTGCCAAGAACCTAAAGGCACTACAAAGCGAAACCTATCATATCACGGGTAGACTTCCTACTCAGGCGAAGTCAAGTATGACATTTGGAGAGTGGATGAATCTATGGTATCAGAATTACTGCAAGCAGCCGTCCGTGAAACCACTCGTGCGGGATATGAAAACAGAATATATAAACACATTATCCCGGAGTTGGGCGATATCCAACTCGACAAGTTAACACAGAATGATCTGCAGGACTTCTATACGCGCCTCAAGTCGTCAGGACGGCTTCAGTACGAAGAACAGCAAGGCAATGGACTCTCTGACCGTATGGTGAGAGGATGTCATGCAAGCTGCCGTATGGCGCTTGAAAAGGCAGTAAAAGAAGGACTCATCACCATGAATCCCGCAATTGGCTGCAAGCTTCCACCGAAGAAAGCAAGAGAAATGCAGGTGCTTACGCATGACGAAATGCAAAGGTATCTGATACAAGCCAAGCATGACGGATACTATGAAATCTTTCTGCTTGACCTCTCGACAGGTCTTCGTCGCGGAGAGCTGATGGGATTGCAATGGAAAGACTTGAATATGACCACCGGCGAACTTCGCATCGAGCGACAGATAAGCAGAGTAAACGGTGAACTGAAAACCTTTCCTCCGAAAACAAAATCCTCGATCCGGACGATCGTCCTGCCTCCCTCGGTTTTAAGAATGCTGAAGGAGTATCAGCCAATGACCAAGGGATCAAAGTGGATTTTTCCTTCGCCGGTAAAAACGGATGACTCCCCAAGGGATCCCCATACGGTTTACAGCAAGATGCAGCTCGTTCTGCAGCGTGCGGAATGCAAACGTATTCGCTTCCATGATCTGCGTCACACCTTCGCGACAATGGCTCTGGAACACGGTATGGACGTAAAAACGTTGTCTGCAATGATCGGTCATGTTTCATCTGCAACCACGCTGGATATCTACAGCCATATCACCACGGAAATGGAGATAAAAGCCGCTCAGAAGATCGATAAGGGTATCGGCAAGGCAAATACCTCGGTCAGAGATGATACCGTCCCAACGCCCGAAAAACGCGAGCGTAGCAAGTTTATGCCGAAAGGCCCCGCCTTCAAACCTTACGGGGGTAAGATCAGAAAAAGCGGAACCGGAGGGATCTATCAGATCAATGAACACCTTTGGGAAGGACGGTTCACGCCGACCAACGCCCAGGGAAAGCGTGAATCACACAATGTGTATGCCAAAACAAGAGAAGAGTGCGAACGGCTCCTCGATAAAATGATCGTGGAGGTTCGTCAGCAAATACAAGCTGAGAAAGAACAGATGAAAGGCATGAGTCTGTAAAATACTACAACGCCGAGACATTTGATCCCGGCGCTGTTTTTAATTTGAAGGATGAAATGAAATACGATATAACAGGAATGGACGAAGAATACGTTCAAAGTCAATACCCCAATATACACAGGGATCTTTTGATAAAAACGATGGTACACATCAGAACCTACGGCTATCCAAGAGAGAAGAACATAATTTGCTGGTTTAATTACATTCTCTTGTGCTATATTTTCCGCTACAGGTTCGACCAAAATGGCAATCCAATGATATAAAAGGGTAACTCTATGACTTTGCAATATATAGAGCGCCGGAAGCGAATTTTTGACCAGTTCTGTACTGGTCAAATTGTGGTCAAAAATTTCTGCTAAATCAAAAATTGTGCACAATGATGAAAAAACGACCGTTTTTGAGGGCTTTAAGCCTTAAAAACGGTCGTTTTTTGGTCGGAATGACAGGATTCGAACCTGCGACATCCTGCTCCCAAAGCAGGCGCGCTACCAACTGCGCTACATCCCGATAACGATATTTAATTAAAATATTCTGTTCTCACAGAACTGGTCAAAATTGTGGTCAAACCACTTTTGCGAGGGTAGGTCAACTTGCAAATGCTCATTTTTCCTCCGTTTTTCTCGTTTTTCCTCGCTTTTTTGAAGTAGGGATCGGGCAGCGGCCTTTAGCTCCCAAATGTCGCGCGCTAGCCAACTGCGCTACACCCCGGTATTCAATTTGGCATGGATAAAACAGGTATTTTACCAATATACTATCCTTTGAATTGAACAAAAATAATAATAACACATTTAAAAGAAAATGTCAAGAGCGATGTGCCTAAAAATGTTGTTTTGTCGAAGGACTTTCAATATAAATAATTGAAAGTTACAGCAATATAAAAAGCATTTTTTCAAAAAAGTTGAAAAATCAAAGTAAAAGTGTTACAATGTATTATTAAAGCGGATATGATTTTTCGGTTTTACAAACTTTTCGGTCGACTGAAGACCCAAATATCCGATTCAATTTTATGTTGGAGATCGAATCCAATATAAATTTACATTTAAGGTGAATGAAATGATAATAGAATTAGCTCAGCCAAAGGACCGAGAACAGATCCGGATGTATGATCGGCACATATCGGATGAGCGGTTGTGTCGGTGCATTGCTGATCAATTGGTATATGCGATAAAAGACAATGAGCAGATTGTGGGTGTTTTGCGATACAGTCTGTTTTGGCAGACGATTCCTTTTGCGGACCTTTTGTATATCGATGAGCGGTATCGGAACAAGGGATACGGAAGCAAGCTGATGGCAGCATGGGAGGAGGACATGCGGAAGAAACAGTACGCTTATGCGATGCTTTCCACACAGGCGGATGAGTGCGCGCGTTTTTTTTATGAGCGGCTGGGGTATCGGAGGGTTGGCGGTTTTTTGCCTCCTGAACAGGCAGCCGTAGAGTTGATGCTTCTGAAAAAGCTGTGATAGCTATAGTGGATATTACAAATACTTTATAAAAAAAGTTTTTTTAGATTAACCAAACCGGTCCCTGTGGAACTATCTAAGTGAAAGCTTTCAAATCCGTTTCAAGTGAAAGGAAGTCACATATGGAGCAGAAAAAGGCAGCAGTCTTAGTAGAAGAGAATATGAAGACGATCTTTATTTATGCGTTTTCTCGGATCAGACATAGGGAAGACGCGGAAGACCTTGCCGGAAACATCATTGCGGCTATTCTTGCAAACGCGGGGAAAATAAGGAATGACGAGGCATTTTACGGTTATATGTGGGCAATCGCGTCCAATCAGTATAAAAAATACCTGCGTCAAAAGGTTTGCCGCCCTGCGGATGAATTGGATGAAACTGTGCCGTTTCAAGAGGATTTTACCGAAGCGCTGGCGCAGACCGATGAAATAAACAGGCTTCGTCGAGAATTGGCACTGCTCTCACAAGCATATCGGCAATGTACGGTGGCATACTATTTTGATCATCTCTCCTGCGCGGAGGTGGCTGCCAAATTCGGCTATTCACTGGAAATGGTTAAGTACTATTTGTTCAAAACCAGAAAATTATTGAAAGAAGGTATCGGTATGGAAAGAATATTTGGAGAAAAGAGCTATCACCCTTCAGAGTTTTCATTTCAGACTTTTTACTCAGGTGAAGACAACCAGGCATATAGAATGTTGTTTAATCGCAAGCTGCCCGGAAATATTTTGCTTTCCGCATATTATTCCCCTATGACCATCAGAGAACTGTCGATTGAGTTGGGCGTAGCGACCGTCTATTTAGAGGATGAAATTGAGGTACTTAAAAATTACGGATTCCTGACAACGCTGCCAGGCGGTAAGTATCAGACTAAACTGGTGATTTTCACCGAAGCGTATGAAAAAGAGCTGCGATTGCAGGCAGAAGCACTCTGTATAGTGGAAATGAGCGAAATTTTGTCGGCTGTGAGGGCAAAGCTGCCCGAAATCCGCAGAATAAACTTTAAGGGCGCGGAATTTGAAGACAACCGTTTGCTTTGGACGCTGCTCTGGCTGATGATAAGAAACGGATACGGTGTATATATTGATTCCTGCCCGCAGGATAAGATCGGAGAACTGTACAAAGGCGCAACCGGCATAAGTTATGGAACCGATTATCAGAAACTAGACAGGTACGATTGTGATTGTATGGCGAGCTACAATTGGTATAGTAAAAATTATTCTGACCGTTGGCTTTCTTTTGCGGGATTACGAATTTTGCCTGAAAAAAATAGGATAAACGGCTCGTTATCGATGGAGGCGGGCGTCTGCATGGACAATGTGCTGGCAGGTAAAGCGAAGGCGGAGTTTCCAATCTTTACTGAAGGGGAGCTGGAGGCAGTCACAACGGTTTTACAGCCTGAAATTCAGCGGCTGGGCACACTGTATGGCGAGCTTACAGCGCGGGCAACGGCATTGATGCAGGTGCATGCGCCGGCATGCGTTGCCAATCAGACAGAGATGATTGTCCGCCAAACCTCGCTGAATAGGTTAGTCGGACTGCTTGCTGTCTGTGCCGTTCAATCTGGTGAGCTGGCGCTGCCCGGAGCTCAGGAAACCTATATTGCGGCGCTTTACGGCTGCTATAATAAATAACGAAATCTAACAGCGGATTGGCGTACTCTATGCGCCGATCCGTTTTCGGTTTTCAGCCTTTTATCAATTTCAAAATCTTTTGATTTTGTATGCTCTTTTTGTGTTCTGAAAAGAACCCATTGCAATTGTTATGCAAATCTGTTAGGATGTTAATTAAAGAAGCGTCTTGGCATATGCGAATGGCCATAGACAAAGAGAAGGGGATAGATAAATAATGAATATCGCTGAAATCAAGGATCAGATCTGCGACATTTGCCATAAAATGTGGCAGCTTGGCTGGGTGGCTGCCAACGATGGCAATGTGTCGGTGAAACTGGAGGACGGTACCCTGATCACTACGCCGACCGGCATGAGCAAAAGCTTTATTACGCCCGAAAAGCTTATCCGTGTTACCGCTAATGGAGAGGTATTGGAAGCGCCGGAAGGTCTGCGTCCCTCCAGTGAATTGAAAATGCATTTGCGCTGTTATGAAAAACGGGAGGATGTTGGAGCGGTTATTCATGCTCATCCGCCGGCAGCCACCGGCTTTGCGGTGGCGCACAGACCGATGGATATGTATAACATGATCGAAGATGTGGCGGTTATCGGTGCGGTTCCCTTAACGCCTTACGGTACCCCCAGTACGTCCGAAGTGCCGGATGCCATTGAGCCATATCTGGAAGAACACGATGTGATGCTGCTGGAGAATCATGGAGCATTGGCTGTGGGCAGCGATCCCATTACCGCTTTCTACCGTATGGAAAGCCTTGAACTTTGGGCAAAGATCACAATAAACGCCATTATTCTCGGCGGAAGCTACGACATTAGCCGTCCTAACATTCAAAAACTTATTGACCTGCGCTCTTTTTATCGTGTTACGGGCAGACATCCGGGGTATAAGAAATTTGAGCGCGAAGAGGGCGAAATGCCCACCGATCGCTGATCAAGAGGAGGGCGAGAATGGCGCAGGATAATACCACCGTGCTGGCCTTTGATTTTGGCGCATCCAGCGGACGGGCGATCAAGGGCATTTTCAAGGACGGAATGCTCACCTGTGAAGAAGTGCATCGCTTCGACAATACTCCTATTATGCGGAACGGACATCTTTGTTGGGATTTTTCCTCGCTGCTGAATGAGGTGAAAATCGGGCTTGCCAAAGCGGGCGATTTTGACAGTGTTGGTTTTGATACTTGGGGAGTGGATTTCGGTCTTATTGACAGGGAAGGGAACCTGTTGGGAGATCCGGTGCATTATCGGGATGCCCGTACAAAGGGAACGGTGGAAAAGCTGTTTGCTGTGATGACGCCGGAGGAGTTGTACCGGCAAACCGGCAATCAAATTATACAGATCAACAGTCTGTTTCAGCTTTTGGCGCTTAAGGAGAAGCAGCCTGAACTGCTGAAAACTGCGGAACACCTGCTCTTTATGCCGGATCTGTTCGTCCATGCCCTGACTGGCGCGCTTCAGATGGAGGAGAGTGTCTGCTCTACTTCTCAGCTTTTAGATCCTCTTACCGGTGATTGGAATGTTTTACTGATGAAACAGTTAGGGATTCCGGAGAAGCTTTTCACTAAGCCGGTAAAGAGCGGCACTCTCGCAGGCAGACTGCCTGACGGAAGGCCGGTTATTTCAGTGGCGGGACATGATACTCAATGTGCAGTGGCGGCCATGCCGGTTACAGACAGCGGGGAGAACGCTGCTTTTGTGTCCTGCGGCACTTGGTCGCTGCTCGGAACTGAATTGGATGCGCCTGTTCTCACTGCAGAAAGCTGCCATAGAGGGCTGTCAAACGAATTGGGTGCCAATGGAAAGATCAATTACCTGCAAAACATTGTGGGGTTGTGGCTGATTCAGGAAAGCCGCAGAGAATGGAACCGTCAAGGGAAGAATTATTCCTATGCGGATTTAGAGCGGTCGGCGCTGAAGGCGGCACCCTTCCGCTGTTTAATCGATCCTAATCATCCGCTTTTTGTCGCGCCGGGCGATATGCCGGACAGAATTTGCCGCTACTGTGAGTTGACCGGACAGCCGGTTCCCCAAAGCGTGGGCGAGATAGTGCGCTGCATTTATGAAAGCTTGGCATTGACTTACCGGCGGGCGATAGAACAGCTTGCCGGCTGCACCGGACGGCGCTTCAACACCTTTCATATACTGGGCGGCGGTGCCAAAGACGGGTTGCTCTGTCAGATGGCGGCGGACTGTATGAATATTTCGGTATCAGCGGGACCGGTAGAAGCTACGGCACTGGGAAATATTGTAATTCAGCTGACCGCACTGGGAGCACTTTCCGGTATTGAAGAGGGCAGGGCGCTGATCGCGTCTACTCAGTCCGTCAGGTATTTTAAACCGAAGCCGGATAAGGGCTGGGAAGCGGCATATGACAATTATCTGAATATTTTGACCCGTGCATCTGAACTTGAAATCAAATAAGGAGTGAGCTATATGAATTATCCAAAAATCGGTATCCGTCCGGTCATTGACGGAAGATGGGGCGGTGTCCGTGAAAGTCTGGAAGATCAGACTATGGGAATGGCAAAGGCGGCGGCGGAGCTGATCGAGTCAAATTTGAAATATCCGGATGGCAGTCCGGTGCAGTGTGTAATCGGCTGTACTACCATTGGTTCAGGCGCGGAGGCAGCTATGGTTGCCGAGCAATTTTCCACGCTGAATGTGGTGGCTACGCTGTCAGTGACCCCCTGCTGGTGCTACGGAACCGAAACCTTTGATATGGATCCGAATACAATTAAGGCGGTTTGGGGCTTCAACGGCACCGAGCGTCCGGGCGCCGTCTATTTGGCAGCGGTTATGGCGGCGCACGCTCAGAGAGGATTGCCCGCTTTCAGCATCTATGGACATGATGTACAGGATATGGGCGATCGGACCGTTCCCGCTGATGTACAGGAGAAGATCCTGCGTTTTGCGAAATGCGCGGTTGCCGTAGGCTGGATGAAGAATAAAGCCTATGTGAATTTAGGCGGGGTGTCGATGGGCATTGCCGGAAGCTATTGTGATGCGGGGGTTATGCAGAAATACTTCGGTCTGCGGGCGGAATGGGTGGATCTTACCGAAATTCTCCGCCGTATTACATTGGGAATTTACGATCCGGAGGAATATGAGCGGGCACTTCACTGGATTCATAAAAATTGCAGGGAAGGCTTTGACTGCAATGCCGGTAAGACACTGCCTGAGGTGATTACCCGTTCCAAAGTGGTATCTCCTGACGATGATTGGTCGTTTATCGCTAAAATGACAATAATCATGCGTGATATCCTTTACGGCAATCAAAAGCTGGCGGAAATGGGCTGGAAAGAAGAAGCACTGGGACGCAACGCTGTGGCCGGCGGTTTTCAGGGGCAGCGGATGTGGACGGACTGGCTGCCAAATGCCGATTTTTCCGAAGCCATCTTAGCCTCTACCTTTGATTGGAACGGTAAAAAAGCGCCTACGCCTTTTGCCACCGAAAATGATACCTGTAATGGATTATCTATGCTGCTGGGGAATTTGGTATCGGGAAGCGCGCCATGTTTTCATGATGTGCGTACTTACTGGAGTCCCGAAGCCTGTGAACGGGTAACCGGTTATCGTCCTAACGGAGTGGCCGCGAAGGGATTCATTCACTTGATCAACAGCGGCGCTACAGCGCTGGACGGAAGCGGTGCCTGCCGGAACAGCGAGGGAAATCCCTGCATGAAGCCCTTCTGGGAAATGACCGATGACGATATGCAGACCTGCCTGGCAGCTACTGATTGGCGGCGGGCGAATTACGAATACTTCCGCGGAGGCGGATTTTCCAGTCATTTCAGATGTCGGGCGGAAATGCCTGTCACGATGCTGCGGCTGAATATTGTGGATGGAATAGGACCGGTTCTGCAAATCGCCGAAGGTTATACGGCTGATTTACCGAATGAAATTCACGAGCCTATTGATCAGCGCACTGATCCCACATGGCCGACTACCTGGTTCTGTCCTATTCTTACCGGAAAGGGAGCATTTACCGATGTGTACAGCGTCATGGCAAACTGGGGGGCAAATCATGGCGTGACTGTTTACGGGCATGTAGGCGCGGATCTGATCACATTGGCGTCTATGCTGCGCATTCCTGTGACAATGCACAACGTGCCGGACGAAAAGATTTACCGTCCCCACGCATGGGCGAGCTTTGGCACCGACGATACGCAGTCTGCTGATTACGCCGCCTGCAAGCATTACGGACCGATTTACGGATAATAAAACAGGTAAGCGTACAGACTTTGAAAACGCTCTAAATAACTTAAATAAAGCATGGACTGCTATCAGGGCAGTCCATGCTTTTTAGTCAATTAGATTTGTCCTGTTTGTGAATTTTGGCAGCAGCTTCTTTACAAGCAATTCATAAAGCGGTATAATAAAATTATAAAGATACCAATTATGGAGATAAAGGGGAAAATACTGTTAAAAATGGATCATATATTGAGAAATCCGCTGCGATTCTCAGTTCAGAAAGCTATGAATAAGGAGGGATTGAAAAATGATTCCGGCAATTGCAAACAGGCGAAGCATTCGAAAATATAAGGATTTGCCCATTTCAAGACAGGCAATCGAAGAAATTCTGCATGCCGGAATGCTGGCGCCCTCGTCCAAAAACCGCCAACCGTGGAAGTTCATTGTAATTACCGGAAACTCGAAAACAGAAATGCTTTCGGTTATGAAGCGGGGAATGGACAGAGAAAAGAGGGAACCGCTGCTTCCGGAAAGCGCACAGTTGATCAGCGGCGCTGAATATACTGTCAAAATTATGGAGCAGGCGCCGGTTGTTGTATTGATTGCCAATCCAATTGGCATCAATCTGTATAAATCCATTGGGACAGAGGACCGAATTTATGAAATCTGTAATGCACAGTCTGTTGGCGCTGCGATTGAAAATATGACGCTTACGGCAACTGCACTCGGCTTGGGCAGTCTGTGGATTTGCGATACTTTTTTTGCATATCCTGAATTGCGGGAGTGGTTGGGCGCAAAGGGAGAATTGTTCGCGGCACTGGCCATTGGCCGCACCGATGAAGAGCCGGCTGCAAGACCAAGAAAAAAGCCAGGGGACATAGTAGAATGGCGGACATAAAAATGCACATAGTTGAAATTTCAGGTTCGGTGCGGAATAATATAGAAAAGTAATGAGAAAATAAGATTCTTTATGGAGGTACATAGAAAATTGTGAAGCACCGTCTGTCACATTGTCCTTTCAGAAGCTCCAAGCAGCTGCCGGCATTGAGATATATCGATATAAACAGGAATTAAAAGCTAACGGTTGGCAGGTGGATAAAATCTCACTGAAGGCTCAGACAGTCACATTTTAAGAAGATAACAATAGAATGACTTTTATAAAAAATTGCGAACTTAGCTGATTGTAAGCAGTGGACAGGAGGTGTGAACAGGCAATGCAGCTCAGGAAAATGCGCATAGAGGATTATGACGGGGTATTTGCGCTTTGGAAGTCATGTGCCGGAATGGGGTTAAATTCACTCGATGATTCAAAGGAAGGAATCGGTCAATTTTTGAAACGGAATCCGGATACCTGCTTTGTGGCACTTGATGCCGATAAAATCATTGGCGCTATTATGTGCGGAAACGATGGCAGGAGAGGATATATTTACCATACGGCTGTACAGCCGGATCAGCGGATGCGGGGGATAGGCTCCGAGCTGGTGGAACGGGCGCTGACCGCCTTGAAAGATGCCGGAATCAATAAAGTCGCGCTGGTGGTATTTGACAGAAATCAAGCCGGAAACGAGTTTTGGGAAAAGAAGGGATTTACGGTAAGAGATGATTTGATATACCGGAATAAGGCGCTGACAGAAATGATCAGAATGGATACATAAAAAGAAAATATGCCTTATTGGAGAGGAACAAAATGATTCGGAAAATGACGGTCGAAGACTACGATGAAGTTTTTCAGTTGTGGCTTCATACAGAAGGAATGGGACTGAGAAGTCTGGACGATTCAAGAGAAGGCATTTCAGCTTTTTTGAAGCGAAATCCGGACACTAATTTTGTGGCGCTTGATGCTGAGAGGCTTATTGGGGCGGTTCTTTGCGGAAACGATGGCCGAAGAGGGTATATTTACCATACGGCGGTTGAAAAGCCTTACCGCAATCGGGGAATCGCGACGGGACTGATCGAAGCAGCTGTGGCTGCCCTTCAAAAGGAGGGAATCACAAGAGTGTGCCTGAATGTAGTTGAAACTAATGAGTCGGGAAAGCGGTTCTGGCAAAAAAGAGGGTGGGAAAAAAAAGATTTTTTGGAGTTTTACAGTAAATCAATTACAGAAAAAGAAAATATACCCTTATTTGAATTGAAAAAAAATTAAGAATGCAAAAAAGCAGCAGGCAGGAGGCGTTTTATGAAGCTTTATTTGAAGCAGCACATTTTCACTTGGGGAGATCGGTTTACTGTTTACGATGCGGATGGAAATGATTGCTACTATGCGGAAGGAGAGATTTTTACATGGGGAAAAAGGCTTCATTTATACAGCGTAGATGGGGACGAGGCCGCTTACATACAGCAAAAGGTTTTTTCCTTTTTACCAAGATATTATATCAGCAAAAACGGTGTTCAAATAGCTGAAGTTGTAAAGGAATTCACTTTTTTTCATTCGGAATATGCGGTGAACGGTCTTGGATGGACCGCAAGCGGAGATTTCTTCAGTCACGAATATGCCGTATATGACGGAAGTGAAACAGTTGCTGCAGTATCCAAGCAATGGTTTACATTGGGAGACGCTTATGAAATTGATATTTCGGCAGGCACCGATGTGGATGCTGTCCTTTCGGTAGTGCTTATCATTGATGCCTGCCTTTCCGCTTCTGATTAATAAAGGTTGCTTCGATCGATTGTGTTAAAAGAGCAGTTTGCTGATTTCCACTGCGCGGTTATAGTGCTCGATTGCATCTACACGTGCGTGAAGATCGGCGGCTGAGTGAATATAAAGATTGTGTTCATGCAGCGCAAGCTGCATGGATACCGGCAGTGAAAGAAAATACCGCCTGCTGCTGCGGCTATGAGAAACCAGTTCATTCAGGCTATTATACAGCATCAAATCACCTCCGCAATAGTGTTTGCGGCAGATTAAAAAACATACTGTCTGACTGTCAGAATAGAATAAAGCACCGCGACGGTGAAAAAGATTTTAATGGAGAATAAATTATAAGGTATGGAAAAATTTGATTTTAAAAAGGCGTATAAGGAATTTTATCTGCCGCCGAAGCGGCCGGAAATTATTCATGTTCCTACAATGAATTTTATTTCTGTTCATGGCAGCGGCGATCCCAACAGGGAGGACGGTGAATATAAAGCCGCTATCGGATTGCTGTACGGTATTGCCTTTACGATCAAAATGAGCTATAAAGGCGGTCGAAAAATCGAAGGGTACTATGATTATGTAGTGCCGCCTTTAGAAGGCTTCTGGTGGCAGGAGGGAACGGAGGGGATAGACTATGCCCGCAAAGCAGACTTTCAATGGATTTCTTTAATTCGCCTGCCCGATTTTGTGACTAAGGCAGACTTTGACTGGGCGGTGGCAGAAGCGACTGTGAAAAAGAAAACCGATTATTCCAAAGTGGAATTTTTGACCTATACTGAAGGACTGTGCGTACAGTGTATGCATATTGGTTCCTATGACGATGAACCGGCAACGGTTAAGGCAATGGAAGCATATGCTAAGACACAGGGCTGTACCGTCGATTTTACTGACGGACGGTTTCATCACGAAATCTATCTCAGTGATGCCCGCAGATGCGGTCCGGACAAACTGAAAACCGTTATCCGTCATCCGGTACGAAGAATGAGCCAACAGGGGGAATAAACAATGCTGGATCAGTGCATCGCTCCATTAAATGTGACTGTTCGTTCTGCCGGACCGCGGGATATTCCCGCTTGGCTTGCGCTGGTCGATAGCGTTGCTGACGGTTTTCCGGGGCTGGATATGACGGATTATACCGAAACGCTGAAAAAGAATGTTGTACGAGGGACAGCGCTTTGCGCGGGATTAGATGAAAAAATTGTAGGCGTTTTGCTCTTTTCGCCCTGTCATCACTGTTTGTCGTGCATGGCGGTGCATTCGGAATACCGCCGTCGGGGGATTGCCGCCGCACTTATTTCTGAGATGCTGCGGCGCATGCCGGAAGGAGATATCAGTGTGACCACCTTTTGCGCGAACGATCCTAAAGGAACCGCTCCGAGAGCGCTGTATCAAAAGTTTGGGTTTGTGCCCGAAGAATGCCTGTTTGAATTTAATTGCCCTGTGCAGCGTTTTGTGCTGCATAGAAAGTGAGTAATCATGAGCGATATTCTTTTTAAAACAAATGATTATATATTCAGTTACCGGATAGCTGGTATTTGCATTCAAAATGGGAAGGTTTTGCTGCAAAAAAACATAAATGATAGCGGTTTTGCATTTCCGGGCGGTCATGTTATGTTCGGCGAAACCAATGAACAAACGCTTATCCGTGAATTCAGGGAAGAGATCGGAGCGGATATTTCGGTCGGTGAATTAAAATGGGTGGGTGAAATTTTCTTCCCATGGGGAGAGAAGCCATGCCATCAAATTTGTCTGTATTATTCTGTACAAATAAATGATCCTCATATTCAAAGGGATGGGAATTTTACCGCCAAAGAATGTATGGAGGGAACCGGCTTTGATTTGGTGTTTCACTGGATTCCGCTTTCGGAAATCAAACACATCGAAGTGTATCCGACTAATGCCGCTGATCTTCTTCGGATACCTGATAATGGCGTACGTCATTTTGTGTATAAAGAATAATTCCTTGCAGTTCTGAACAAAAAATATCAGGCATTTATGATTGGTTTTCGCTATAATGAGATTGTACCGAAAGGAGAGGGACAATGAACTGGATTACCGGAATACAAAATGCTGTTAACTACGTTGAGGCGCATCTCACTGACGAATTGGACTATGAAGAAATAGCAAGGCAGGCCGCTTGCTCAGGCTTTTATTTTCAACGTATTTTTGGCATTTTGTGCGGCATTTCACTGGGCGAATATATCCGCAGCAGACGGATGACGCTTGCCGGTATCGAGTTGTCCGCCACTGATGCGAAGGTGATTGATGTAGCGCTTAAATACGGCTATGACAGTCCCGAAAGCTTTTCCCGCGCCTTTGTTCGCTTTCACGGTATTACGCCGTCAGAAGCAAAGAAGGATGGCAGTAAACTAAAATCCTTTTCCCGCGTTTCGGTGCAGATTATTTTGAAAGGCGGTAGCGTAATGAACTACAAAATTGTGAAAAAGGACGCATTTAAGGTACTGGAAAAGGTGGAACCGCAGAGCATTGACGATTCACAGAATGAAAACACGATTCCTGATTTTTGGACACGCTCTCATACGGACGGAACAGTTGCAACGCTTTTGCGGCAAGCAGAAGACAGCAGCTTTATTTACGGAATTTGCTACAACAATAAACCAACTGACAGTAAAACCTTTGATTATTCGATTGCCGCACTGTACAGTGGAGGTGAGATTCCCACAGGTTTTAGAGTTTCGGAGATTCCCGAAAGGACGTGGGCGGTTTTCAGTGTGATAGGCGCAATGCCGGATGCAATACAAGAAACATGGCATAAAATTTGCGCGGAATTTTTTCCAACTTCAGCATACCAGCCAACGTATGAAATGAATATTGAAGCTTATACGTCAGGTATTATGACAGCAGCGGACTATAAAAGTGAAATTTGGGTACCGATTGAGAAAAATAACTGAAACAATAACGGTGTATAAGCAAGTCAGGGACAGCTTTTGCTGTCCCTGACCTGCTTTCAACCTTGATTGCAATTGTCAAATGCCGGATTGAAGGCGTAGACATTTTTTTCGTCCATTTTATCTTTGGCGATGTTTAGCGCGTCGCCGAAGCGCTGATAGTGTACGATTTCCCGCTGGCGGAGAAATTTCAGCGGTTCCCGAACGTCTGGATCGTCTATTAAACGCAGTAAATTGTCATAGGTTACACGCGCTTTCTGCTCTGCTGCTAAATCCTCGTGCAAATCTGCCAGTACGTCTCCTTTTACGCCGATATAGGCGGTAGTGAAGGGGGTGCCAGATGCCGCCTGAGGAAAGACACCGGTGGTATGGTCGATGAAGTAAGTGTCAAAGCCGCTTTTCTTGATGGCTTCTTCCGAAAGATTTCGTGTGAGTTGATAGATCATAGCGGAAATCATTTCTACATGCGCAAGTTC
>CAZMTU010000027.1:0-22548 GCA_964569225.1 uncultured Lachnospiraceae bacterium
GACCTTGCCTGCCAACCGCCCTTCCAACAGTTCAGACGCTTCCTCCAGCTGCTGCGGCGCGATATGATAAAGTCCTAACTCTTCAACAGCAGACAGCAGCATGCGCACAAGACCGGCGTCCTCCTTAGGCACGGTCTTGTATTCTTCCAGCAAGGGCGCCAGCATATTCAGTGCCTGCCAGATCAGCAATTTTTTTCCGCCCTTGCTGATGTAGTGATAGCATAGCCCGCCAAATGTTCGAAAAATGCTGTTGCAAAGGCGGCGAAAGCTGGTCACTTCAGCATAAAGTGCTGAAATGCCCAGCTCGCAAACTGCCCGCTCCGCTTCCAAAACCTGCTGCTCAGGCACCAGCAACAGACAGACTTCACCGGCATCTGTTCGCTGCTTTATCTGTTGCAGCAATGCCGTTGTTTTTCCGCTTCCTGTTTTTCCGTAAATCAGCTGCAGCATAAAATTCCTTTCAATCAATCCCGCCGAAAAAAACTGACAAATGTTGCTCAATAGCAGGTATTTTTATTCAAACGGGCAGCCTTGCCATCCGTATCAACTAAAATTATACATCTATATCTGACAGGTATTTAGCTCCGTTTTCCGCAATGAACGCCTTGCGCCCTTCCAGATTATCTCCAAGTAAAATATCAAGCAGCTCAGCCGTTTCCTTTGCATCGGCTTCGCAAACACGAATCAGCCGCCGGCTTACAGGATTCATGGTGGTTTTCCACATCATATCCGGCTCGTTTTCACCCAGCCCTTTAGAACGCTGAATGGTATATTTTCGCTTAGAGGCTTCCAATTCCTTCACGATTACCTGCCGTTCCTTCTCATTATAAGCGAAAAGGGTCTCGTCCTTAGTGTTGATCTCAAAAAGCGGCGATTCAGCAATATAAACTTTTCCAATCTTCAAAAGCGTAGGTAGCAACCGGTAAAACAAGGTAAGCAGCAAAGCACGGATCTGATAACCGTCCTCGTCCGCATCGGTACAAATGATGATCTTATCCCATTTCAGCGCGGACAAATCAAAGGCGCTGACCTCAGCCCCCTTGCTCTTTGATTTCACCTCTGCGCCGCAGCCAATCACCTTCAGCAGATCAGTAATGATCTCGCTTTTAAAAATCTTTTCATAAGTGGATTTCAGGCAGTTGAGCGTTTTGCCCCGCACCGGAATAATCGCCTGAAACTCCGCGTTCCGCCCCAATTTGCAGGAGGTCATTGCCGAATCGCCCTCCACAATATACAACTCTCTGCGGGAAGGGTCCTTGGAACGGCAAGCCACAAACTTTTCCACTCGGTTGGACATATCGGTGTTGCCAGCCAACTTTTTCTTTACATCCAGACGGGTAGATTCCGCTGCTTCCCGGCTTCGTTTATTCAACAAGATCTGGTTGGTAATCCGTTCGGCATCCAGCGGATTTTCCGCAAAATATACCTCTATCTGATGGCGAAGAAATTCGGTCATCGCACTGGCAATAAAGCTATTGGTGATGGCTTTTTTAGTCTGATTGGCATAGCTGGTTGAGGTAGAAAAGCTGCTGCTCACCAGTACAAGACTGTCCTCAATATCCGCGAAGCTGATCTTACTCTCATTTTTTTTATATTTTCCGTTTGCCTTCAGGTACTTATCAATGCTTGAAACGAAAGCGGACCGGGTCGCGCGGTCAGGCGAACCGCCATGCTCCAGCCAGCTTGAATTATGATAATATTCGATAATCTGATGGGTATTGGAAAAGCAAAAAACGGCTTCCATTTTTAACTTATAATCGGGTAAGTCCTCCCGATCACGTCCCACCGTTTCCTTTTGCGCATAATAAGGCAGCGTCAAAGCGTCTTCTCCGGCCAGTTCCGTTACCCGATCGACGATTCCCTTTTCATAGTAATAGGACTGTTCCTCAAAGCCGTTGCTGTCTTCGAAACGAAAAATAAATTTCAGTCCGGCATTGACTACCGCCTGACGTTTCAGTGTTTCCACAAAAAATTCTTTAGATATATCAATGGCTTTGAACACCGCTAAATCGGGCAGCCAACGAATGACCGTTCCCCGCTTTTTTCCGTCGTTTTTAGGGATAGGCGTTACTATCAGTTCGCCGTCAGGATTTCCTTCCCTAAAGTGAATTTCCGACTTATTCTTCCCGTCATAGGAACAAACCACCATATACTTGCTGGCACATTGGGTAGAGCAAGCTCCCAGTCCATTAGTCCCCAGCGAAAACTCATAGGCGGAACCGTCGTTATTATTCTCATATTTTCCGCCGGCGTAAAGCTCACAGAAAATCAGGTCCCAGTTCCAGCGCTCTTCTTTTTCATTGTATCCCAGCGGAACCCCCCGCCCAAAATCCTCCACTTCAATGGAATGATCGGAAAACACCGTAATATTGATCACATTGCCAAAGCCTTCTCTGGCTTCATCCACTGAATTGGAGAGAATCTCAAAAAAAGCCTGTTCACAGCCGTCCAGTCCGTCCGACCCAAAAATAACCGCGGGTTTTTTTCGAATTCGGTCCGCCCCTTTAAGCTGTTGGATACTCTGATCTCCGTACGCATCAGGAATCGTTTTCTTTTTGGCTGCCATATCTCGCCATCCTTTATAAACTAATCATTGATTAAATTATTATAGCAAAAAAGCACCCTTCTGTCAAGTAGTGCGCTTTTTATCCCATAGAGATCAATTTTCACTTGCGGACACCGCCTCAACAAATATTCAAATATCCTTTCAAAAGTCACCAAAGCCTCCACCCCAAAAGGTCTCGCTTCAGCTTTTAACAGATATTCCTTGATATTTGGTCAGCGCGTATCAAAAGGAACCGCCCTTTTCAAGAGCGGTTCCGACCAAGCGTTTATTCTAAATTAGCTACTGGGCTGCATAGGAATCAGATCGCCCCAACCGCTGCCGTTATCATCTATCCCTGCCTGCAGCGACTGATTTGGCGTAGGCGGAGCTACCGCCACTGTGGTAGCTCCGGCAGTAGCCGGAGGCATAGGCGAATCGGTCACAGGCGCTTCAGAACTTGTAACCTTATCATTGGAGGACGTTATCACAGGATCCTTACCAGCCGTAGTCACAGCTTCACTTTCTTCTTCGGAAGTATTCGGTGCTTCACTGCCCGTATCAGCAGGCTTACTGGTGCCGGAAAAAACAGTCGTTTCAGCCGGATTACCGGATTCGTCAGTGGTTTCGGCACTCTTTTCAGTCACCGCCGTCTTATCAACTGAAGTAACATTGCTGTTTGTCGATTCTGCGTTTTTTTCTTTATTGGTACAAGCTACGATACAGGCCAAAAGCAAAATGCAGACTGCTACGCCTATCAAAACTTTTTTCATAATTTGATTCCTTTTCTGTATGGTCCATTTGACTGAAAAAATAACTAACTGTATTTAAACATATAGTATTGTAACACAAAAAAGGCAGCCTGTCAAGTATTCACAGACTGCCTTTCTATCAAATAATTCAGGCTATTTTTTCAAAAACCAATACTTTCCAGTCGTTTTCACTGGATTCATCACATAGGAAAAAACCTTTTGCTTCCATTGCCAGCTTTACGTCCATCCAACGGCCCTCAATAATGCCTGAACAAACCAACCGTGCACCCGGTTTTAGGTAATCACCGATCTGCTCTGACATCCGAATCAGGATATCCGCAACGATATTGGCCATTGCAAAATCATATAGCCCGCCCTGCCGGTCCACGCCGGCAAGCAGATCGGACACACCGCAAACAAAATTTGAAACTCCGTTATCTTTCGCATTCTCCGTTGCAACTCGGACCGCTACCGGATCAATATCATAAGCATGGGCGGAAGCGGCCCCCAATTTCAGCGCAAACAGCGACAGAATACCGCTGCCGGTACCGATGTCCAGCACCCGCGCGTTAGGCGGCATATGCTTTTCCACCATCGCGGCGCAAAGCCTGGTAGTTTCATGCGTACCGGTGCCGAACGCCATTCCCGGATCCATCCGGACAATAACCTCATCGTTTATCGGCTTATAAGCCTGCCATGCCGGCACTACTACCAAGCGCCTGCCAATATGAACCGGCTGATAATACGCCTTCCACGCATTGTACCAATCTTCTTCCTGAAGTCCTGCCACCGTGATGTCCACGGCAATATTCAGCGTTGAAAAACGCTCTTTCAGAAAAGCAATGTAATCGGGATAAGGCTTTTCTTCCGGCACAAATATGCTGACTGCCGCCTTCGTTTTATCGGCGTGCAGAATGCTGTCGTCGATCAATTCTCCATACACAGACATGAGGTTTTCTTCGATGTCTGAATAATCCTCAATCATCAGTCCGTTATCCAGCATGCTCATGACTGCGCTGACGGTATCAAGCTTCTCTTTACGGCAGGTTACTTTGATCTGTGTCCATTCCATGCAGTTTTTTCCTTGTCCTTTTTATTTTTTTCTGCGGGAAAAACGCTTTTTCCCACCATCGGATGAATCCTTCCCGGATAAATCCGCCAATTTCATCAGCAATTCCTTCTGTTCGGAGTTAAGATTCTTAGGTGTTTCCACCGTTACGCGGAAAAAGAGATCACCTACTCCTCTGCCATTCACCTGTTTTATGCCCTTTCCCCGAAGCGTAAACTGTGTCCCAGTCTGCGTAGCTTCTGGAATTTTATATTTGACCGTTTCTCCTTCCAGTGTAGGCACATCAATTTCCGCGCCTAATGCCGCTTCAGTAAAGGTAATCCCCACTTCACAGTAAACATTTAAACCGTTTCGTTCAAAGAAAGCATGAGGACGGACATTTACAAAAACAAAAAGATCGCCTGCGGGTCCGCCGTTTCGACCTTCTGACCCTTGTCCCCGTAAAACGATCCGCTGTCCGTTGTCAATGCCTGCGGGAATTGATACCTCCAGCTTTTTCCGAATGCGAATCATGCCGGTCCCACGGCAGTTAGAACACGGATTTTTAATTATTTTACCGGTTCCACGGCAGTTCGGACAGGTTTTTGTAGTCTGCATAACCCCCATAATAGTCTGCTGCGTAACGCGAATCTGCCCTTGACCGTTACACTGGGGACAGGTTTCCGGCGCGGAATTTCCCGCTGCTCCGCTGCCCTTACAGTCAGGGCACTTTTCAATCCGGTTGTAACTGATTTCCTTCTTGCAGCCGAATACAGCTTCTTCAAAGGAAATGGTGACTTGCGCCTCCAAGTCCTCGCCCTTAATGGGACCGTTTCGTCTGGACTGAGAAGAAGCGCCGCCTCCGAAAAAGCTGGAGAAAATATCTCCTAAGTCACTGAAATCGGCTGTAAATCCACCAAAACCGCCGCCAAAGCCGCCGTCTCCACCGCCCATAGAGGGATCAACTCCTGCAAAGCCATACTGGTCATACCGTGCCTTTTTATCAGGATCTGCCAGCACTTCATAGGCCTCATTGACTTCCTTGAAGTGTTTTTCAGCTTCCTGATCACCCGGATGCAGGTCGGGGTGATATTTTTTAGCCATTTGCCTATACGCTTTTTTTATTTCATCATCACTGGCGCCCTTGGAAAGTCCCAGCACCTCATAATAGTCTCTTTTTGTTGCAGCCATTGTTATGACCATGCCTTTCTCGATCTGCTGCGTATTTTGCCGTCTTTCCGGCATAGAATTGCCGCCTTACGGATTCAAAATACCGCCGGAAGCCTCCGCTCAACCTTTGAGCGTCCATTCTCCCCGCTTCATTATCCTTTATTTTGCAGTAACGCTTTTGCGGGGAAGGGAGTTTTCGAAGCTCCCTCCCCCTCTTTTGATTCAACTCAATCAGTTGCCGGTCTTATCTTCGAAATCGGCGTTGTAGTAATCGCCGCCGTTCTCCTGACCGTTCGGCTCGAAACCGCCCTGCGCGCCGGGATCGCCGGCTCCGCCTGCGGGACCTCCGGCCGCATACAGCTTTTCCGAAAGCTTATAGAAAGCCTGCTCCAGCGCTTCACTGTCCGCTTTAATAGCATCGGTATCGCTGCCGGTCATTGTGGTTTTAAGCTTTTCAATAGCATCCTTTACCGGTGCTTTATCAGCGTCAGATACCTTATCGCCGATTTCCTCCAGCGTTTTCTCACACTGAAGCACCATACTCTCCGCATGGTTCTTGGTTTCTACAGCTTCCTTTGCCTTCTTATCCTCATCGGCATACTTTTCTGCTTCCTTTACAGCCTTTTCAATGTCTTCCTTGGACATGTTGGTAGAGGAAGTAATGGTAATATGCTGTTCTCTGCCGGTTCCCTTATCAGTTGCCGATACATTCACGATGCCATTGGCGTCAATATCAAAGGAAACCTCAATCTGAGGCACACCGCGGGGAGCAGGCGCGATGCCGTCCAGAATGAATCTGCCCATAGTGGTGTTGCCGGCAGCCATTTCCCGTTCGCCTTGCAGCACATGAATCTCAACCTGAGTCTGCCCGTTAGCGGCAGTTGAAAACACCTGACTCTTCTTAGTAGGAATCGTGGTATTGCGGTCGATAATACGGGTGAACACGCCGCCCAACGTTTCAATACCCAAGGACAAGGGCGTTACGTCCAGCAGCAGCAGATCTTTCACATCGCCGCCCAGCACGCCTGCCTGTACGGCAGCGCCGATGGCGACGCATTCGTCAGGATTAATTCCCTTAAAGCCTTCCTTACCAATAAAGCTCTTAACCGCATCCTGAACGGCAGGAATACGGGTGGAACCGCCTACCAACAGCACTTTGTCTACCTGACCTACAGACAGACCCGCATCCCGCAGCACCTGTTTCGTGGGTCCCATAGTCGCTTCTACCAAATCCTTAGTCATATCATTGAACTTCGCTCTGGTAAGCGTTGCGTCAAAATGCTTAGGCCCGGTAGCGTCAGCAGTAATGAAAGGCAGATTAATATTGGTAGAAGCCATACCGGACAGTTCGATCTTCGCTTTTTCAGCCGCTTCCTTCAGACGCTGTGCAGCCATTTTATCTTTCAGCAAATCAATACCGCCGTTTTCTTTAGCAAACTCCTGAGCGATCCAGTTCATAATGCGCTGGTCGAAATCATCGCCGCCCAATCGATTGTTGCCCGCAGTCGCAAGCACCTCAAATACGCCGTCGGAAATTTCCAGCAGAGATACGTCGAAGGTACCGCCGCCAAGGTCAAAAACCATGATCTTCTGATCAACTTCTTTGTCCATGCCGTAAGCCAACGCGGCAGCGGTAGGCTCGTTGATAATTCTCAGCACCTCCAGACCGGCAATTTTACCGGCGTCCTTGGTTGCTTGGCGCTGAGCGTCGGTGAAGTAAGCTGGCACAGTTATGACTGCTTGAGAAACAGTCGTACCGAGATAAGCCTCGGCATCCGCTTTCAGCTTCTGAAGAATCATTGCTGAAATTTCCTGAGGCGTATATGACTTATCGTCAATTTTTACTTTGTACCCGGTACCCATTTCACGCTTAATGGAAATGACGGTCCGATCAGGGTTTGTAATAGCCTGTCTTTTAGCCACCTGACCGACCATACGCTCGCCAGTTTTAGAAAAGGCCACTACTGAGGGCGTGGTTCTTGCGCCTTCAGGATTAGGAATAACGACGGGCTCGCCGCCCTCGAATACTGCTACGCAGCTATTAGTTGTGCCAAGGTCAATGCCTATAATCTTTCCCATAAATAAATCCTCCCAAATCAGTATTTCTATTATATTCTTTTGCTTGTCAATTTATGAATCATCCAAGGTGCTAATTTGCAACCTTAACCATAGCGTGACGGATTACTTTATCGCCTTTTCGGTAGCCTTTCTGAAAGACCTCTACAATCACATTTTCACCGTACTGATCATCTTCTACATGCATCACCGCATTATGCAAAATCGGATCAAAGGTTTCGGTTTCAATCACTTCCACACCCATTTTTTTGAGCGCCTCATCCAGTTGATTCAGCGTCATTCTGACGCCTTCCACGACCTTTTCTCCCTCTGAATATTTTACCGCAAGCTCCAAATTGTCCGCCACCGGCAAAATTGCCTTCAGCGCGTCGGTATAGGCATCCGCGTAAATCCCTTCCTTTTCTTTCTGGGACCGGCGACGGAAATTATCATACTCAGCTACCAGCCGAAGATATTTCTCCTGCTGTTCAGAAAGCGATTTTTCCAGCGCGGCGCATTTATCCTTGTATTCACTCAGTTCTTTTTTTACTTTTTTATCGTTTTTCACATCTTTATCCTCTTTTTCCTCCGCGGAGGTCTGTGAGGATTCCTCCGAAACGGACTGTGTTTCCTTTACCTCGCCGTTCTCTGACTGCGGACAGGGTTCGGAGCCGTTTACCTCGGTAATTTCGTCCGGTGAAGGCTGCGACGAAGGCTTCATTTCCTCAGTATCGATCATTTTACCATTTCCTTTCTTGTCTGCTAACGATTCATTAGCTGCCGCTAATCAGTATCTTTTTTTCGGTCCGGATCAGGCAACCCTCTGCCGGGGCGGATCATCCCTGTAATGCTTTCCGCAAGCTGCTCTACCGTTGAAATCACCTTTGAATAGTTCATACGGCAAGGTCCTATAACGCCGATCGCGCCCAAGGGCTGTCCGTCTATTGTTATGGTTTTAAAAATCAACGTTGAGTCACCGGTTTGGTCTGCTGAATTTTCAGACCCGATATAGACATTGATCTCATCTCCCTGAGCATGCTCTACCAGTTCCAACAGTTCCTTTTTACTGGAAAGCATTTCCAGCATAGAGCGAAGACGATCAACGCTGGAAAATTCAGGATACTCCAAAAAACGGTCTACCCCCTCCACTCTAAGGTCACTGCCCGCATCCTCGCTAAGCGCGGCATGAACGCACTTGATAATCGGTGAAGCCAAGCTTCCCAGCCTGCCCATGGCATTTTCCACTTCCAGCAGCTGCGCCAACGTAAGCTTATCCGGATCTATGCCTGTCAGCATCCGGTTCAGAACGCTCTGGATCAAGCGGAGATCCTCTTCCTCCAGCGCTACCGTTGTGTGGACCGTTCGGGTTTTCACATTGGTTTCTGATATGATCATAATCAGCAGAAAGCTGTACGCATCCATCCTCATCAAATTAAAGGATCTGACTGCCTGCTTCCGGGGCTTCGCGCGCACCGCGAAAGCCGGATAATTGGTCAATGAGGACATTAATCTGCCTGCGTCATCAATGATCCGGTCAAGCTGTGCGGTTTTAGCACGGAGCAATTCATTTAATCCCCGAATTTCCGAAACCGTTCGGTCATATCCAGCGATCAGGCTGTTTACATAAAAACGGTAGCCCTGTTCAGTAGGGATCCGCCCCGCCGATGTATGCGGCTGAATCAGATAGCCCATTTCGGTAAGCTCAGCCAGTTCGTTGCGGATGGTAGCAGATGAAAGTGCGATCTGCTGGTTTGCCGCCAGCAGCTTGGAGCCGACCGGTTCGCCGCAGACGATATGCGCGTCAATGACCGCTTTCAGTATCTTCTTTTTTCGCCCGTTCAATTCATCGTCCATCCACCCTCACCTCTGTTCTTTCTCGGATGGTTAATTAGCACTCTTTTTGCTCGAGTGCTAATCTATGCTCTTACTATACACTATAAAATCGAAAAAATATCAAACAGTTTGTGAATATTTTGTTAACTGTATAAGCAATCTGTTTACCCGCTTTCCAAAACTAAAGAAATCTATTTGATTCTGATCTCATTTGCCCAAAAAATTCCGCCGAAAGACTTACATCTCTCGGCGGAAAAAATTCAAACGATAAGCTGGCTGTTACGCAAGCTATGTGCGCTACTCATCTAAATGCTTACGCTTCTTTCTTTCGCGTTTGCGAATAATAAAAACCTGACGCAGCATGACAAGCGAATCGTGTACCGGCCTGATCTTTGATTTTCTGTGATTAATAACTCTCACCGGAACTTCCTCTACACTAAGCCTCTGACGGTCCGCTTCCATCAATGCTTCCAGATCAAAGGCGAAGCCGTTTTCTTCACATTGTGAAAAAACAGCCTGCGCCGCTTCACGCGAAAAACCTTTAATTCCTGTTTGGGAATCGGAATGAGAGAAGCCGGCAGCTATCGAAATCAGCTTCACGTATGCTTTGGACATCAGCTTTCGAAGCAGGGGATAACCGTCATATCCATTGCCAATTGTCCTGGAACCAATTACTACGTCGGATCCGCTTTCAATAAAACGCTGATAAAATGTAAAGATCATATCGGTGCCGTAGGCAAGATCGCAATCGGTAAAGAGCACAAAATCGCCTTTGGCCGCCAGCATTCCTGTACGAACCGCACAGCCTTTTCCCCGATTAGGCGCATATTGCAGCACCCGCAGCGCCGGACAAGCTGTCTGCATTGCTTCCGCTTTTGCAGCACAGTCATCCGTGCTACCATCACTGACAAAAATCATCTCATATTCGCCGCAGGTCATATGCCGCTGCATGGCCTCGCTCAACTGACGCACCGTATCCTGTACAATAGATGCCTCATTATACATGGGAATAACTACTGATATTTTCATAAACCTCTGCCTGACCCTGTTTTATTTCTGAATAGATACCAGCTTTGCCTGCATACAATAGCGTTCTTCTGTATTGTGAGCATTGGTACAAGTGGATAAAGTAATGATTCTGTCGTTCTCATTAAAATCAATATCATCAACCTTCACCACAGAATTTGCTTTCATTCGATTGGCAAACGCTACAAAATCTTCGCCGGTTGCAAAATAGGTATCAATATAACTGGAATCTTTATTAATTTTCACTTTAAAAATAGAAAATGTCTTGTAAACATATATGCCGTCATCCGTATAAATGTAAATATACCGGTTCTCATTAAAATAAGTGCGGCTGAAAAAGTCAGAAACACAGCTAAACATGGCACCCGACAGCATATTATGCCCATAAATAACCGTATTATAATTTTCAGAAAGATTTTTGCTGTTTCGGTAATCAATGAAAATAGTGCCCGCCTGAAGGAACGAATGATCGAAGGAATGCGTCAGGTAATATTCATTGTCAGTGGTATGCACGACCGGATAATCGATACGGGTATTCGGAATCGTAATCCATCCTGCCAAATCGCTGTTCTGCGCTCTGAGCGCATTAAGCTTTGCCTTTATATAAGTAAGCGTTTCGGAGTCCGCGTTTTCTTCCCCGATAATGTCCTGAGAGCCGTCCCCGTTTTGAGCGCCCGCATAATCCACAGTGGAAGAATAGCTTTGATCTTTTGAGCCGATTGATAAGATACCGTACAGATTTCCGTCCGCACCACCGCTGTTTTTCCAAATATCAGACAGTGAATCATAGTATTCGCCGGCCGACTTATAGCCTGCTACACTTTTAAAAATTGAGGTCAGACTGACAGTAAGCACAACAAGGCAAATTGCAAGCGCCCCCCAACGCAGCAAAGGAGGAATCCAATTCCTCTTTTTTTGAACGGATGAGCTGTTTTCGCTTGGCGCCGGCGAAAATTCATACAGCGAATCAAGAAAGGGATCTCCCGTTTGAGGGACTTGATTTATTTTTTTCTTTTTTTTCATCTGAACGCCTCCCTTTAGATATAATTATACCTATTCGCTGTTTTTTTTCAAGCCGCTTGGGCAACATGTTTCAAAAATGTAACAGGCAGTTCATATTCGCCCGCAGGCATTAGATGAACTGCCCGTTTTTTTATTCGCGGTCTAAAATTTTCTTCAGATACTGACCGGTATAGGAATACTCACACTGCGCCACCTGCTCAGGCGTTCCCGCAGTCAGCACCGTACCGCCGGCTTCTCCTCCTTCCGGTCCCAGATCAATGATATAATCTGCTGTTTTGATCATATCCAGATTGTGTTCAATAACCAGTATGCTGTTGCCTGCGTCTGTCAGCCGATTCAGCACTCCGATCAGATTTCGCACATCCGCCGAATGAAGACCGGTAGTAGGCTCATCCAGTATATACATGGTTTTACCTGTAGAACGTCTGGAAAGCTCCGCAGCCAGCTTGACTCGCTGCGCCTCGCCGCCTGACATCGTAGTAGAGGCCTGCCCGATTTTAATATAGCCAAGTCCCACATCGTACAGCGTTTTCAGCCTTCGGTACAGCTTGGGCAGATTCTCAAAGAAATACATTCCTTCTTCTACAGTCATATCCAGCACGTCAAAAATGGATTTTCCCTTATACTTTACTTCCAGCGTATCCCGATTGTAGCGCTTCCCCTTGCAGGTATCACAGGTAACATATACATCAGGCAAAAAATGCATCTCGATTTTCTTAACGCCATCGCCTTCGCAGGCTTCGCACCGACCGCCCTTTATATTAAAGGAAAATCTGCCAGAGGTATAGCCTCTCGCCTTGGCGTCCGGCGTGGAGGCAAACAAATCCCGGATGTCATTGAACAGCCCTGTATAGGTTGCCGGATTGGACCGCGGAGTCCTTCCGATCGGACTTTGATCGATCGCGATTACCTTGTCCAGTTCTCGGACGCCTTCAATATGATCGCATTTGCCCGGCGTTGTATAGGCGCCGTTCAGGTCACGCAGCAAGGTGTTTAACAAGATCGAATTTACCAAAGACGATTTTCCGCTGCCCGAAACACCGGTCACGCATACAAACATCCCCAGCGGAATTTCGACCGTCAGATTCTTAAGATTATGTTCTTTAGCCCCGACGATCTTTAAAAAATGACCGTTTCCGGGCCGGCGGGCTGCCGGAACCTCGATCTTTTCTCTGCCTGACAAAAACGCGCCGGTCAGCGATTTAGGATTGGCCTTCACTTCCGCAGGCGTCCCCGCCGCTACAACCTCTCCGCCATGGATGCCCGCGCCCGGGCCGATATCCACAAGGTAATCCGATTCCTCCATTGTTTCTTCATCGTGTTCCACCACGATAACGCTGTTGCCCATATCCCGCAGGTGCTTCAAAGTGGCAATCAGCTTGCTGTTATCCCGTTGATGCAGTCCGATTGAAGGCTCATCCAAAATATAGATTACTCCCATCAGGGAGGAGCCGATCTGAGTAGCAAGTCGAATCCGCTGCGCTTCCCCCCCTGACAGCGTTCCCGCGCGTCTGGAAAGCGTCAGATAATCCAATCCCACTGAGCAGAGGAATTTCAGTCTGGATTTGATTTCCTTCATAATTTCTTTTGCTATTACCCATTCAGAAGGCGTAAAAGTCAATTGGTCGGTAAAGATCAGCGCGTCTGAAATGCACATCGAGCAGAATTCGTAAATATTTTTTCCGCCTACAGTCACCGCCAGTACAGAAGGAATCAGCCGCGCGCCGCCGCAGGTCTTGCAGGGAACATCTTCAGTAAAGTCCGAATAGTAATCGCCGCCCCACTGCTCCATGCGCTGCTTTATCATAGGAATCAAGCCTTCAAACGCGATCGTTTGATGGGAAATCCGCTTTTCAAACACCCGATCAACTGTATACAGCCGATCTTCATCTCCGTGCAGCAGTACGTCATACGCCTTTGGAGAGAACTTTTTAATAGGGGTATCCAGTGTGAAGCCGTAGTTTTTACCGACCGCCTCAAACAGCGGTCCGTTCCATGTGCCGCTGTCCAGCGACTTGAAGCCGTTGACCTTCACTGCCCCCTGCCGCAGTGAAAAATTCTTGTCGGGAATGATTTTATCGGGTAAAATTTCCGGAAGCTCTCCTAAACCGGAGCAGGCAGGGCATGCCCCTAACGGATTGTTAAAGGAAAACATCCGCGGTTCCAGCTCGCCAAAGGAAATATTATGCGCTTCACAGGCGAAATTCAGTGAAAAATTCATTTCTTCTTCTATTGAATTTCCGGATTCATCCCGCTTCATGACCGTGACAATTAAATTACCGCCGCTTTGATGAAGCGCGTTTTCCACCGAATCGGACAAACGCTGACGGATATCCTCCCGCATCACCAATCGGTCCACCACAATTTCAATGGTATGGCGCAGATTTTTGTCCAGCGCAATGTCCTCCGACAGATCGTATAGACTGCCGTCTACCCGTACCCGAACATATCCGCTCCGTTTAGCTTCATCCAGCAGCTTTACATGCGTTCCCTTTTTAGCCCGCACCATAGGTGCCAGCAGCATAAAGCGGCTGCCCTCCGGCAGCGCCATGATCTGCTCAATAATATTATCTACTGTCTGCCGGCGAATCTCTTTTCCGCAGACGGGGCAGTGCGGCACGCCTACTCTGGCATAGAGCAAACGGAGATAATCATAAATCTCAGTTACCGTCCCTACAGTAGAGCGGGGATTTTTAGAGGTAGTTTTCTGATCGATAGAAATCGCCGGTGAAAGTCCCTCTATAAAATCCACATCAGGCTTGTCCAACTGACCCAAAAACATGCGGGCATAAGAAGAAAGCGATTCCACAAACCGTCGGTGTCCTTCCGCGTAGATGGTATCGAAAGCAAGAGAGGATTTACCGCTGCCCGACAGCCCGGTAAAAACGACCAGCTTATCTCTGGGAATCTCCAACGAAACATTTTTTAAATTATTGGCGCGGGCGCCTTTTACATAAATTTTCTTTTCTGACATGATCAATCCTTTTGAGGTTCTGCCTCAAACTTCGCCCGCCTTTTTCAAAAAACGGGGCAAAAGCTTTTGAAGTAAAAACTTACTTTGTCTGTATTTAGAATGGACCGGCATCCGCGGGTAAAAACGTTTTTATGAACCATATCCGCTTTGAACATTTCATAAATTACCGCTGTCTCCCGTTCAATCGGGCGTTTACCCACCGCTCCACATAATCTGCCGCTTCTGTCACCTGCTTACCTGTAATGTCAAAGACCTCAAAAGACAGCTCGCCAAGCTTTCTGTGCGTCATAAAATAGTGATTATAATCTACTGAGCTTTGAATCCAATTTTGATCGGTGATCCCTCTGCCCTCTGTCATCCTTTGACGCAGCGCGCCTTCCTCACAGACAAGCGCAAGCGCATGAATATCTGAAAAAAATCTGCGATGATACGCGCCGTTTAGCATATTAAGCATTCCTGCCATCGTCCACAGCACTGGCTGACCGCTCTGCATAATATTTTTAGAAAGACTCTCTATCTGTTCAACCTGCTTTTGAAAATCTTCATCGGTTTCCTTCGGCATAATATTATAGAACATATCCGCGTCAAGCACCACAAAACCGATTTCTCTCTTCATCAGTTCCTTAGCGGTCGTTGTTTTCCCAACACCGCTGCATCCTGTCAGAACAAACAGCGGCAGGCGCTTAAAGCTCCACGCGTGACCGCATTTCGGGCATTTAATTGTATTTCCCGAAACCTGTTTATCCCATTCATAATTACCGCATTTAGGACAGATTCCTAACATCTTAACGCCTTTCAGGTCAGAAATGACCGTGTTTTTATCTAAAGGACAAAATCAGCAATTTCACGGCATTCGGCGGCGCCTACTGCCTTTCAAACCGGTATATAGCGCGAATCAACCTACCAAAGCCTTTACTGCTGCTTGTTTTCTTTCAGTGCGCGAATTTCGTCCCGCAGACGGGCGGCGGTCTCAAAATCCAGCCGGGCAGCCGCTTCCTTCATCTGCGCCTCTAATTCGGGCAGCGTAGCCGCAGGCAACGGTGCTTTTTTCTCGTTTTTTGACCTCTGCTTACGCTTTTTACCGTCATCGGGCACACTGCCCAGATCAATCAGCTCTTTTACCGGCTTGATGATAGTCTGCGGAACGATGCCGTGAGCGGCATTGTACGCCTGCTGCACCTTCCGTCGGCGATCGGTTTCTTCAATGGCCGCCTGCATGGAAGCGGTGATCCGATCGGCATACATAATGACCTTACCTCCGGCGTTTCGTGCGGCGCGGCCGATCGTCTGTATCAATGCCGTTTCCCCGCGCAAAAAGCCTTCCTTATCAGCGTCCAATATCGCTACAAGTGAAACTTCCGGCAGGTCTAAGCCCTCCCGAAGCAGATTGACGCCTACCAGCACATCGAATATTCCAAGCCGCAGATCCCGCAGGATCTCGGTCCTCTCCACCGTTTCCACATTATGGTGAATATATTTAACCTTAATCAGGTGCATTTCCAAAAACTCGGTAAGATCCTCCGCCATTTTTTTAGTAAGCGTAGTCACCAGCACCCGTTCGCCGCGCTCCGCTCTCACGCGAATCTCTCCCATCAGATCATCTACCTGTCCGGCAATAGGACGTACCTCTACCTCCGGATCCACAAGCCCTGTGGGACGGATAAGCTGCTCTACAATCTGCCCGCTGCGGGAACGCTCGTATTCGCCCGGCGTTGCCGAAACATAGATCACCTGATTGATTTTTTGCTCAAATTCATGAAAAAACAGCGGTCGGTTGTCATACGCGGAGGGCAGCCGGAAGCCATAGTCCACCAGCGATTTTTTGCGGGCGCTGTCTCCGCCGCTCATGCCCCTGACCTGAGGGAGCGTCACATGGCTTTCGTCGATGATCATGAGAAAATCCTTCGGGAAATAATCAAGCAGCGTGTAGGGCGTACTTCCCGGCGCTCGGCCGGAAAAGACTCTGGAATAGTTCTCCACACCGGAGCAGAAGCCCACCTCCCGCAGCATTTCCAAATCATATTTGGTGCGTTCCTCGATTCTCTGCGCTTCAATATATTTATTCTGCTCCCTGAACCACTTGGCTCTTTCCTCCATCTCCGCTTCGATTTCCTCAAATGCCGCCTCCCTGCGGTCATCTGAAATGACGTAATGGGTCGCCGGAAAGATCGCAACATAGGAGATAGTCCGGATCAGCTCGCCGGTCAACACCTGGATTTCACTGATCCGATCGATCTCCTCTCCCCAAAATTCGACCCGAATAGCGTTTTTGCTTCCTGACGCGGGCAGAATTTCTACCACATCTCCCCTTACCCGAAATTTATCACGGGTAAGACTCACATCATTCCGGGTATAATTCATAGCAATCAAGCGGGCGATCAGCGTTTCACGGGATAAAGAAGCCCCCACCCGAAGCGCCAGCACCTGCTCCTCATATGCAAAAGGATCGCCCAGTGAATAAATACAGGACACACTTGCAACGATTATAACATCCCGTCGCTCAAAGAGCGCGGATGTGGCGGAATGACGCAGCCGATCAATTTCATCATTTACCGCCGAATCCTTCTCAATATACACATCTTTTCCGGGGATATATGCCTCCGGCTGATAGAAATCATAATAGGATACAAAATATTCTACGGCATTGTGAGGGAAGAATTCCCGAAATTCAGCGCATAGCTGAGCGGCAAGCGTCTTGTTGTGCGCAAGAACGAGGGTAGGCTTATTGATCTGCGCAATCACATTCGCTACGGTAAAGGTCTTACCTGAGCCTGTAACACCTAACAAAATCTGCTCATTTAAACCGTTTTTGACGCCTTCAGCCAGTTTAGCGATAGCCTGCGGCTGATCGCCTGTAGGCTCATAAGGAGCAGCTAACTCAAAATGATCCACGGTAAAACCTCCTTTTCAACGGTTTTATTATGGTTATTATAGAGCCCAAATTCGTCAAACACGCATATTCTATTTTCTCCAAAAAATGTTAAAAACTGCCCCTTGACAAATTTGGACACTTTTTCAGCTTCGTAAACTATGCGAGCTTAATGAACAGCATGAAAATTCAATGTAATATTATACCACACTTTTTCTTAAAATAAAAGAGGGCGGCAGACTTTTTTACAAAAAAACAGAAGCCGCGCTTCCCTACTGATTTGACTGCTTTGATTCCAGTGTAATCGGTCTGGCAATGAATATAAATTATGAAAGCTTCATTTTGCGTACAAGCATCGGAAAAAGCCAGCAAAGCATAATCCGGATATTCGGGAATCTATTATTCACAGCGATTGAGAAAGCCAGTATGCCAACTGTATTTACCGGGAAGCGATCGAAAAGCTCGGCATCCGTCAAAGCATGAACAGCGCAAGCAGAAAACGCCATGACAATGACCGCCGTGAAAGTATGTGGACCCAAATGAAATCTGAACGGTTATATGACCGTTATGATGCGGAAAAGATGACCAGAGAATAACTGAAAACGCTCATTTGGAGATATTTCATCCGATACCGGAATAACCGGAGGAGCTGTTCTGCAAATGGAAAGCTTTCGCCTATGATAAAATGATGGCAATACTATAATTTTCTGAAGGAAGCCGCGCAGAATTCAAAAGTCTTGAGCCAAATCTATCAACTATTTTTAACAAAATCATTGTCCTTAATTCTTTGTCCTCTTTTTTTTGATTGTGGTTCACTGTTTGTCAGACTACGATTTCGCTATTCCTTCTTTTCGCCCTCACCTTACAGTGCAAGCCTTAAGTGTCGCTTTCAGGTTAGTCGGTAACTACCTCCCAGTAAATTTTCGCCGCAGAGCATTGATATATCCCGTCATATTAGAAAAACTCCCGCACATTTTTATCTGTGCAAGAGTTTTGTTACATTTAGTTATTCCATTCATATAACCATGCTCATTTTCAGACACATAATGATATATAAAATATCGTCTGTTGTTTTCTACTGATCTGTGATGTCAACTACAAATGAATTAATGTAATCACGTTGCTCAACGGTAACAATAATATGTCTTTAATTTGTATCATCTATGCAAACACCTGATTCTGATAAATACCTTTCATACATAATAACTGAAGCATCATAAATACCGTCTGTAGTTTCATCCCCACTCATGAGTAAACATTCGCGGAGCTCGACTCGTTTTGTGGTAAAATCAGCCGAATAACTGATATAGTGCATTCCCGGAAAGGTCTGAACCGCGCCGAGAAGTATACTAATAAGCGTTCGTATCAGGGACATCCTGCCGTATAACCAAATGAACTTTAAGCTTCCAAATGAGTATTCGACAAATTTCTCCATGTTGCGAACCTATATTTATCGTTACTCAAGAGGCATGCAAAAACCATATCCGTTTACTTTTTTCCAAACAGTTTTCCCAAAAAGTTTCGTTTTTTACCCACATCTGCCTTGCGGGGCGCCGCATCCTTCTGAAGCTCCAATTCCTTATCGTCAATCAAAGACTCCTCCGAGCTCTGCTGCCTGTCAGCGCTTTCAGATACCGTCCCGCCGAAGATGGAATCACATTCTTCAGCGGTTTCTTCTTGCTCAAAATGATTGCCTCTCTGACGGTACAGTTCCAGCACGTCCCGCATCACATAGGGATCCTCTACCAGTGACAAGCCAATTTCACCATTTTCATCCCTCACAAAATCAAACACTACATACTCGCCGACATCCTCTCCTTCCTCATTCAGCGGCTGAAGCAGCGCGAAATGATGCTCCACAAATTCATCCTCAAATTCTCGCGACGGAGTGGTTACCGGAATCAATGCCATTTGAGAAAAGCATGCCTTTTCTCCCCTGTCGTTAATCAACTCAATGGGCCGGTCATCGGTTTCGTCAGTCAACTGATCCAATATCGCTTTGAGATCACTCTGCATTTTGTTCATCCTTTCACACCCATCTGTGGGCAGTTTATCAATTATAATTAATTCATTATAGCACATTTTATTCTAAAAAACAAGGCTCCCGACACAAAAATCCGCTGCCGTTTATTAATAGTAAATGACGGTACAGCGCTTATGTAAATTTCAGAAAAAACGCAGGCATTATTTTGTACTTGACAGTCATTCGCAAGCATGCTACAATAAAGGCGGTTTAAAGCTCTTATTGAACCGTTAATAACTATTTAAGATAAATACGGGGCAGATAATTGAAGCGAAAAGACTGCTAATAAAAAATCATTTTCTCCGCCCACCGTGTTTTGCGGTCAAACAAATAACGTTTTCAGAGAAACACTCGTTTCAACCGCTTTAAAAAGACAAGCATTTTTACCTATTCTGATTTTATGAAGGACATAAGGATGATTCAGGGAATCGCAATTTTCGGGCTGAATGGAAGCGGAAAGTCTACGCTTGCTCATGAATTAGCAAAACAAACAGGTTATTTCGAAATGGATGTAGAGGATTATTATTTTCCAGACCAAAGAGCGTCACGCAAACAGGCATTAGAAAATAATAATGTGAGTAATACGAAGCATTTAGGGGAACTGCCTTTTTCTAATCCCAAAACAAAGCATGAAGTGCAGGACGCACTTATAAAAGATATAGCGGCTCATCCAAAATTTATTTTATCCGGTGTTGCAATGAATTGGAGCAATGAGATTCTTTCACGCATTGATATTGCTTTTTGGCTTCAGGCACCGCTTGAAGAACGATTGAGGCGAATTCAAAAGCGAGAAGAAAATCGGTTCGGCAAACGCGTTCTTGCCGGCGGGGACATGTTTGCGCAGCAAGCAGAATTTCGAAAAACAGTAGCAAACCGTGATTCAAAATCTGTTGAAGAAAGCGCGAAAAGTTTCAGCTGTCCTGTTATTGTAATAGACGGAACTTTATCTGTGACAAGAATTTTGGTAAAAATTTTAGATGAATTAAACTTAATATCGTGAATGAAATTAAGCGACAGTTTCTGATTTATCGAGTGTCAGGGACCTATCAGCAGACCTTTTACAAAGTGTAAAATCAAGCATTTTTTCTCCGCCTTTTGCTGTTTTAATACCAATTTAGAAGGAGCGTTTCATGAAAACTGCGTTAGTTACAGGCGCGTCCCGCGGAATAGGGCAAAAAATCGCGCTGAAGCTGGCGGAAGCCGGCTATGCGGTAGCGGTCGGCTGCCGGGACCTTGAAGCAGGCCGTCAAACAGTTCGGCAAATCACCGCCACTGGCGGAAGCGCGCTGCTCTGCCCCGGCGATATACGGTTGGAAGCAGACGTAACCGCAATGGCGGACGCCGCACGAACACTGGGACATGTAGAATTACTGGTTCCCTGCGCCGGTATTGCCTACCAGAATCTTTTTCAGTATACCGACACAAAAACCTATGAAAAAATTATGGATACCAATGTAAAGGGCGCCTATTTGACCGCCCGCGCCCTGCTGCCAGACATGATCGCCCGCAAAAGGGGCTGCGTTATTTTTATTTCCTCTATGTGGGGGGAAGTTGGCGGCGCCTGTGAAGTGATATATTCCGCTTCCAAAGCAGCGCTTATTGGAATGACCAAAGCGCTTGCCAAAGAGGTAGGGCCTTCCGGAATAAGGATCAACTGCGTTTCGCCCGGCGTTATTTTGACTGATATGACAGCCGGTCTGGGCAGTGAAACGCTCCGCGTTCTGGCATCCGAAGCACCGCTCGGCCGGAACGGACTGCCTGATGACATCGCTTCCGCGGTTCTTTTTCTTGCCTCTGAACAAGCTTCCTTCATAACCGGACAGGTTTTAAGTGTAAATGGAGGACTTGTAGTATAGCAGAACCGACAATATAAACAAACATCCGCTATTTTTTTTGGTAAATACGCAGAAATTTCAAAAAAACTCTTGCAAAACGAATTTGAGTGTGCTATAATCAGAAAAACAAATCATTTGAGAGGTTTTTATGTTCTTTGTTTGCGCTGTTGTGAATCTGGCTGTCCTGAGCGCTATTATTCTACGGGCGATTATCCGACCGGAAAATAATAACGCTTAAAAGTAATGCCTGAATTCAAGTGTAAGTTGTACATAAACATAGATGCAATGACGCAATGAAGCTTTGAAGTCTTACGGTTACTTTTAGCCGTAAGACTTTTCTTATTTTAGATCACTCTCATTTATCTTATTTTCATACGAAAGGAACTTCAAAATGTTACTCAGCGGATCGCAAATTTTAATTGAAACGCTCATCGAACAAGGCGCAGACACCGTATTCGGTTATCCGGGCGGACAGGTTCTGAATATATATGATGAGCTGTACAAAAGCGCGGACCGGATTCACCACATCATTTCCGCTCATGAACAGGGCGCGATACATGCCGCCGAAGGCTTTGCCCGTTCTACCGGAAGGGTGGGAGTTGTTATTGCCACCTCCGGACCGGGCGCAACCAATCTTGTAACCGGTATTGCCGACGCTTACCTCGACAGTACCCCCGTCATTGCCATCACAGGCAATGTGCCCAAAAACCTGATCGGTCGGGACAGCTTCCAAGAGGTGGACATCAAGGGCATTACGATGCCTATCACCAAGCATAATTTTCAGGTCCAATCCGCCGATGAACTGGCTGATACCATTAGAGAGGCATTCCGGATCGCCGCAAGCGGCCGTCCCGGTCCTGTGCTGATCGACATTCCCAAGGATGTACAGATTTCTACCGCGGAATATACCCCCGCTTCCAAGGTGGAATTAGACAAGGTCCCCTATGCTTATGAAAACGACATCGAGCGTGCCGTAAAGATGATCGGCGAGGCACAGCGTCCCTACATTTACTGCGGCGGCGGCGTCATTACTGCGAACGCCGGCGAAGAAATCCTGCAGCTTGCTGAAACGATCGACGCGCCTGTCGGATTCTCTATGATGGGTCTGTCCGCTATTCCCACCACCTCTCCCAGAGCGCTTGGCATGGTAGGTATGCACGGACATTATGCCGCTACTAAGGCGATGTATGAATCCGACCTGATTCTCGCGCTGGGCGTTCGCTTCTCCGACCGGGCAACCGGAAACAAGGCGCGGTTCGCTACCGGAGCACGCATTATCCATGTAGATATTGACAATGCTGAAATCAACAAGAATATCGCTTGTCATTTGGGCATCACTGCGGATGTGAAAGAAACGGTTCGGCGTTTTCTGGAACAACTCTTCCCCACAACCCGTCC
>CAZMTU010000028.1:0-22161 GCA_964569225.1 uncultured Lachnospiraceae bacterium
CGGCAAAGCGTAGAGAATTTTCCACCGGCACCGCATCGTCATCGGCAGTATGCCAGATAAAGCACGGCGGCATGTCCTCGCGCACCGCGTTTTCACCGGACAGCTCAGCCGCCAGTTTCGGATCAAAATCCCGTCCCAAAAGCGCGTAGGTACTGCCCATGTGAGTAATCTCACTGCCAAGCGAGATCACCGGATAACAAAGGACCCCTAGATCGGGACGACAGGAAATACGGTCGATCTCATCCCCAGTATCCACTCCGCCGTCAAAGCGGGTACATGCCGTCATCGCTAAATGCCCGCCGGCAGAAAAGCCCAGCACAGCAATGCGGTCAGACGCATAACCGCCCGCTTCCGCTAAACGCCGTACCACTCTCACTGCCCTGTTCACATCAGTCTGCATCACAGGATGCCGGTAAGGTGACAGCCGATAACGCAGAACATAGGCATAATAACCCGCTTCATTGAGGCGACCGGCAACTTGTATTCCCTCGTGATCCTCCGCCCGGCCTTCATAAGCACCTCCGGGGATAACAATCACGCATCCCTTGGCAGCTCCGTCTGAGTTTTGCGGCGGATAAACCACCAGTTCAGGGCTGTCCTGCCCAATGGATGGGTCAAAAAAAAGAGCTTTTTCCCACAATTTAATAATTTTCATACTTAAAGCCATATCTTTCCGCCATATAACAATAGCTTTTACAATTTATATAACGAATACGTGTTATTTAGATACAAAAGCGAGCCCTGTAGGTTTATCCCTCAAATCTATTTGGGATTCATCTAACCTTGTTTTCCAAACCGATCAAATGCCTTGTCAATTACATTTACCGTAAACTGCCCACTTTCATTACTTTCCAAATGCCGTTTCAATCAAAGGCAAAAGCTGTTCCGGATTTTCAGCTGCCACTGCCTTACGTGCTATCTTCCCAAAACCGTAAGCGGCGTAAACGAACCCTATGCCCGCCTGATCCGCTGCCTCCAGATCGCCCTGCGTATCTCCTACGTAGAGAGCATCTGCCCGCTCAATCCCGGCACGGTCCAACACCAGACCGATATTATCCCCTTTAGGAAGTCCGGTGCGCCCCGCCATTTCGATATCATCCACATAGTTCCACAAATCATAATAATCCAGAAAAGCCTGCACATAGCCATCCTGACTGTTGCTCACCACCGCCACAAAATAGCGCTCATGCAAAGCAGAAAGCAATGCCGGTACCCCATCATACAAAATAGCCCCGCTCTGCTTCAGAACCTCTGTTTCCGCATCAAAGCAACGATAGAGCATTTCAAGCGCAGCTCTCGGCTCCAGCATCGGGAACATTCTTGCCGACATCACTTCGGGCGTCAGCCCCATATAACTGCCGATTTCCTCCAGCGTAACCGGTGCCCGCAATCCCGGATAAGCATCCAAAACGGCGTTCCAAGCCGGCAGGATCTGCCTGCTGGAATCCCATAGCGTTCCATCTAAATCAAAAAGTACGCCGTTCTTTTTCGCTTTTGTCATAACACCCTCCGCATAATCATATATCCTTTTCTTCCTTAACTATAGCATAAATCCCTCAAAAAATCAAGGCGGAATTTTATATCCTTGCGGTCTTGAGCGGATAACAATTGTCAAGCCTTATACATAATTGAAAGAAATAATGCCATACTCCCCTTATCAGCCGGTAATTCAAAAAAATTCAATCAAAATCAAAATATTCCGAAAATATTTTTCAAATCCCCCTTTACAAAACAACTTTTTTATTTTATAATAAAACGAATGAATTAATTACCGACAGGAGAATGAAAATGGTTTACGAAAATATGGATTTTCTCGCAAAATACGATCCCGCGGTAGCGGACGCCATTGCCCGTGAGCTTATCCGCCAGCAGGACGGCATTGAACTGATCGCTTCCGAAAACTGCGTTTCCGAGGCAGTCATGGCCGCCAATGCCAGTGTACTGACCAACAAATATGCAGAGGGCTATCCCGGCAAGCGTTACTATGGCGGCTGTCAGGCAGTAGATATTGTTGAAAATATTGCACGTGACCGTGCAAAAGAACTATTTGGCGCGGAGCATGCCAATGTTCAACCGCATTCGGGCGCACAAGCGAACACTGCCGTCTATATAGCGCTGCTTCATCCCGGCGACACTGTTATGGGCATGAATCTTGCCCACGGCGGTCATTTAACTCATGGCTCACCCGTCAACCTATCAGGTATTCTATACAACTTCGTGCCTTATGGAGTAGAGGAAGAAACCGGCCGCATTGATTACGATAAAGTAGAAGCCATCGCGTTGGAGTGCCATCCTAAGCTGATCGTTGCCGGCACATCCGCGTATCCTCGAATCATTGACTTTGAACGCTTCGCATATATTGCCCGCAAAGCGGGTGCACTGCTCATGGTGGACATGGCACACATTGCGGGACTTGTGGCAGGCGGGCAGCATCCTTCCCCCGTTCCCTATGCTGACATCGTAACCACTACCACCCACAAGACGCTGAGAGGTCCGAGAGGCGGCATGATCCTTTGCAAAGAGGAATTTGCCAAGGCCATCGACAAAGCAATCTTCCCCGGTACTCAGGGCGGTCCTCTGATGCACACCATTGCCGCTAAAGCGGTCTGCTTGGGCGAGGCGATGAAGCCTGAATTCAAGGCATACGCCGAACAGGTAGTCAAAAATGCCAAGAAATTCGCATGGGGCCTCAATGCGCAGGGCTTTAATATGGTATCCGGCGGAACTGACAACCACTTAATCCTACTGGATCTTCGGAATTTTGGTATTACCGGCAAGGAATTTGAACGTCGGCTGGACCTTTGCCACATCACTGCCAACAAAAACGGCATTCCCAACGATCCGGAAAAACCGTTTGTCACCAGCGGTTTGCGGCTGGGCACACCTGCCGCAACTACCCGCGGACTGAAGGAAGACGATTTTGTTACACTATCCCGACTGCTTCGGCTTTGCACTGCCGAAACCTTTGAAGAAAAAGCCGATTATATCCGCAGCGAAGTAAAACTGATTTGCGAAAAATATCCGCTGTATCAAAAATAATTAACATAGAAATGAATTGATTAAAAAAAGCTGAAGCAAAATGAACATTTTGCTTCAGCCTCTTTTTTAGAATTCATTAATTCTGCTCATCCTGATCGTTCCGGTCATCGGTCGTGTTTTCATTGGTTGGTATTTCAGCGAAATCGATTGGAGAAGCGGTTGACGAAGGCACGGGTTCCCCATTGATTACCGTATATGTTCCCTCTACAGGAGCGGCCTCATCAGGCGGCAGCTTTTTTAACTTGGAATTTGCCACAATTGCACTGACTAAGTAATACATAACCCATACATGGAAAACAACATCCAGAATAGCAGAAATATCAAAGTTAATCAGCAAAGCCAGACAGTCGATTGCAAAATAAACGGCTACTACCACCATAGCGGCAGGATGCTTTTTAGAGCAAAGCCAACAAATAAAGTAAACCGACAGCAGCACAATTGCAATAACCAAACCAATTGCCAGAAATATTCCTGCTCCTATATTTGATAAAGTTTCTACTGCTTCAGGTGCGTAATCTGAGATATTCTGTGCGGAACCATCGGCTATTGCAGCGTATTCTGCGCCTACCGCAAAGAAAAGCAGCGGTAAAAAAGCAGAAAAAAGAAAATATGTACCATTAAAATAATAAGTTGCTAACGAAATCAATGTAAATAGAATAACCAACAGCAAATTGACCCGGCAAGTGTTATACTTTTGCATCAACTGCTGTCTGGGACTGACGGCAGCCGCTTTGGCTTGCGTTTGACCAAATTTCATAGGAATACTTCCTTTCAAAAATAACTTGCCCGAAGACTCACGGTCATCAGGACTTGACGTCTGCTTCCAAAGAATCAGTGAAGTTGACCGAGAGATTTAAGCGCTTTAAAGCAGCTTCCATCTTTTCATATCGGCCGCCGAAGCAACGATCGCAAACCTCAGACAGTTCCGCGGCATCTGCCTCCTCCTTTAACAAAATCGGTTCAACAATCTTGCCATTTTTGACCACATATCCCCGATCTATGAGCCTTTTCAGCACAGTATAGGAGGTTGTGCGCTGCCACTTCAGCCGTCCGGCTGCCAATGCAGCCAGACGTCCTGCCGACAGAGGCGCCATTTCCCATATAATTTCCATAAACCGGTATTCCATAGGGAAAAGCTTCCCGCCGTCCATTCTGTTTCCTCCCCAAACCACCGATACTTTTGTTTATTTTAACATATACAGAGTATTTTGTCAATAGAGCAAAACAAACTCACACGGAAATTAATTTCAAAAAGTGAAAAAAGTGATAAAATAGAGTAGAAATAAAGGAATCATTGAGTACTTCGAAGAAGTGGAAACGGAAAAAGAATATAAGGGATATTTTTACAAAGTATGGGCAGCGGAGAGCATTGCAGTATTGGGAACCTATGCGAACTAAAAAATGTGGGACAGATCTACCAATAGGCAAAAAGTGAGCGAGCGCGTGAATTGTTGAAGGAGAAATTCGGAATAGCTCACATTCCATACTACTATTGACTGTTGGTTCTGCTGAAAATGCTCAAATCCGAGACTCTGAACAAACGCATGATGAAATAAAATGATCCTATCAATCAAATATTCGTACGATATAAGCAAAGCGTTTCAGATACCTGTTAGACGTTCTCTGAGTTCATCGCCCAAAATGTTCTACCGGTAATCATTTTCTAAAACAGCGAAATCTGATTAGTTTCGGAAAGTCCGTCCAACACATGATTTTCATCTAATAGCTGCATGATCGACTTGGACAATCCTGCGCGGAGCTGTAGTTCCTCACGAGAGAAAAATTCCCCCTCCTGACGCGCCTGTATAATTTTTTCGGCCGCTGCGTCCCCCAAACCGGGCAGCGAGCTAAAGGGCACACGTACCCTTCCGTTTTCCGGAAGAAATTCCTTCGCGCCTGACTTATATAAGTCTATAGGCAAATATTTGATCCCCCGCGCCATGCTCTCATCCACCAATTGAAGTGCTGTAAGCGTATCGGCATCCTTGGCAGTAGCGGTTTTGGCAAGGGTTTTCTTGTCGATCTCCTCCATTTCTTTTTTTACAGCCGAGCGGCCTTTCAGCACAATGGTCGCATCAAATCCGCCGGGTGCCACTGTAAAATAAGCGCAATAGAATACCAACGGTCTATGTACCTTGAACCATCCCAGCCGGATCGCCGACATATTGTAAGCAGCCGCATGAGCTTTCGGAAACATGTACTTAATTTTTTTACAAGAGCCAATATACCAATCCGGAACATTATGCTCCCGCATTTCTGCCTCCCATTCAGGCGTAAGACCCTTGCCCTTCCGCACACTTTCCATAATTTTGAAAGAGTGCGCGTTATCCACTCCATATCGAATAAGCGTTAGCATGATGGAGTCACGGGTTCCCACCACCTCAGAAATGGTACAGATGCCTTCGGCGATCAGATCCTGCGCATTACCTGTCCAGACGTCGGTTCCGTGAGACAGACCGGATATTTGCAGAAGATCAGCAAAAGTGTGCGGCTTAGCTTCCTCCAGCATCTTCTGCACAAAACGGGTACCGAATTCAGGCAATCCCCATGTACCGACATTACAGTCGATATCTCCCGGCTTTAATCCCAACGGCTTCACCGATAAAAACAGATCGTACACCTCCGGATCGTTCATAGGCACATCCATGACACTCAATCCGCTGTACTTTTCCAGCCACTTATATTTTGTCGGCATATCGTGTCCCAGCTCGTCCAGTTTAAGGATAGTATCGTGAAGGTATGAGAAAGCGAAGTGTGTAGTCACAATATCAGAATTAGGATCATCGGCGGGGTGCTGTACCGGCGTAAAATCGTATACACTGTATTCCTTTGGAATAACCACGATCCCACCGGGATGCTGACCGGTAGTGCGCTTTACTCCGACACAGCCGTTCACCAGCCGGTTGATCTCCGCACGATTGACCGTAATGTGCTTCTCGTCCAAATATTTCATCACATAGCCGTAAGCAGTTTTGGATGCCAATGTACCCAGTGTACCCGCCCGGAACACGTTTTCCGCGCCGAAAAGCTCTTCAGTATATTTATGCACTCTGCCCTGTACTTCACCGGAAAAATTCAGATCAATATCAGGCGATTTGTCTCCGTAAAAGCCCAAAAATGTTTCAAAGGGGATATCGTGCCCGTCCGGAATCATTCGGGTACCGCAATGAGGACAGTTTTTCTCAGGCAAATCAAAGCCTGACCCCACACTTCCGTCGGTGATAAATTCATTGTACTTGCAATTCGGGCAGCGATAGTGAGGCGGCAGCGGATTCACCTCGGAAATGCCTGCCATGGTTGCTACGAAAGAGGACCCTACCGATCCGCGGGAGCCTACCAAATAGCCTTGAGACTCAGAATACCATACCAATTTCTGAGCAATCATGTACAGCACTGCAAAACCGTTTTCAATAATGGATTTCAGCTCTTTACTTAGCCGCTTCTCTACCAGTTCTGGAATTTTTCCCTCAAATCCGTACCAGTCTGCCGCCCGATCCCAGCATAACCGCTGCAAATCCTCTTCCGCCCCATCCATTTTCGGGGTATAGGAACCGTCTGGGATAGGTTTGATCTTTTCAATCTGAGCCGCAATAGCACGGGTATTGGTAACCACTACTTCATAAGCCTTTTCTTTGCCCAAATAAGAGAATTCCTCCAGCATTTCCTCGGTGGTGCGCAAGTAAAGCCCTACATCCTTATCGCCGTCTGAAAATTTCATCCCTTTTAAAAGAATTTTCCGGTAAATTTCATCCTCAGGATTTAGAAAATGCGAGTCGCAGGTAGCGCAGACTGGTTTATGCAGCTTTTCACCCAGAGCGACGACCTTCCGGTTCAGTTCCCGCAGTCCTTCATCGTCGGCAACCGTCCCGTTTGCCACTAAGAATCGATTATTGCAGATAGGCTGAATCTCTAAATAGTCATAAAAAGAAGCAATTTCTTCAATTTCCGCCTGCGGCTTTCCCTGTACGATAGCGGAGAATAATTCCCCTGCTTCGCAGGCGGAACCGATAATTAAGCCATCCCTCATGCTTGTCAGCGCTGAACGTGGAATTCTCGGCACCCGATGGAAATAATCAAGATAGCTTTTAGACACCAGCTTGTAAAGATTTTTCAGCCCCACCATATCCTTTGCAAAAATAATCATATGGTAAGGCTTCAGCCGCAGAGGATTCGCCTTATCCGCCATAGCAATACTCATTTCATCTAAGGTATGAATGCCTTCTTCCCGAAGCTTGTCGCACATTTTAAAGAAAATATAGGACAGCATTTCAGCATCGTCACTGGCTCTATGATGATTAAAATCGCCCAATCCAAAGTAATCGGCAAGGCTATCCAGCTTATGTTTTTTCAGTTCCGGATTCACATAATGAGAAAGCGCCACTGTATCCAAATAAGCATTGGGGAAAGGGATATGATTATCCTCACAGCATTTACGGATAAAACCGGTATCAAAGGAAGCATTGTGCGCGATCAGCAGCCGATCGCCCGCAAAAGCGAGAAACGCCTCTACCGCTTCCTTCTGTGAGGGCGCGCCAGCCACCATTTCATCGGTTATACCGGTAAGCTCAGTAATATTTTCTGGAATATGCCCCTCCGGATCGGCGAAGGTGTTGAAGGTATCCAGCACTTTCCCGCCCTTTACCAGCACAGCGCCAATCTCGGTGATTTTGCAGGTAGCTGCGGAAAGCCCGGTGGTTTCAATATCGAATACACAGAACTCATCTTCCGCAAAGCGCACCGACGCAGCTCCATAAACCGCCCGAGCGGTATCGTCTACATAGTAGGCTTCCATACCGTAGAGAATTTTGACATTCTTCTTTGCGGCGAGATCCTTCATCAGCGGATATGCCTGCACATTGCCATGATCGGTGACGGCAATTGCCTCCCATCCCCATCGTTCCGCTGTTTCAACCACAAATTCAGGAAAAATAAGGGCGTCCATGGTGGACAAGTTGGTATGAAGGTGCAGCTCCACCCGCTTTTCCGGTGCATAATCCATCCGTTCAATTTTGCCGATCTTCATCATGCCGACAGGCGTCATCACCGGCTCGTTATCGAATTTATCAATCTTTACGTTTCCATAGACCGCCAACGTCAAATTATAAAAAGTAACCACCTTAGCAATGCCGCGGGAAATGGTACGTCCGCTCTTAGAAATCAGCTTGTCCAGCGGGGTACCTTCTTCTTTATCCAGCACCAGCTTTAGATTAATGGAAGCATCGTTGTCTGTGATCCCCACGGTGAGGATAAGCTTGTCGCCCCCTCTGGTTTCTTTGACCTCATAAGAACATACCTGCCCCAACAGACAGACATTTTTCGCTTGACCGGTTATCTGCCGCAGCGGCGTAGGGCGAATCTCAAAATCTCTCCCCCAAAGCGGTTCAGGAGCCGATGTATCAAAAATCATGTGCCCAATCTCAAAGGTTGTTCCCTTCTCGCAAAAATGTTCTTCCTCTTGATATAGGCTTTGCACCAAAGGCTTTCTGGCTTCTTCCTCGGCTTTTTGAGCGGCTTCTTCTTCCTTGCGGCGAAGCTCTGCCGCTTCTCTCGCAGCCGTTTCGCTGACCGAACGGATCCCCGCCAGCTTATTCATCTGCTCCACCTGAAAGGTATCATAAAGCACATCCGGCTTGCCGTTGCTGATAATATTCACCGGCACTTCCAATCCGAATTCACTCCGAATAATGCCCGACATAATCTCTGGCGTCCCCGCTTTGCAGACCAGTGCCACTCCTCCGGCAGCAAAACCGATCTCTATAGTATAGCCATCCCCGCTTTTCTTTACCGAATAATCCCGGAAAAAGCCGTTCGTGACATAACCGATTCGATGCGCTTCTTGCACTACCTCATGCAGATAACCGTCGAAAAACAGATCCGACGGATAGTGCGGCAGAATCCTCACCATGTTCAGTTCATAAGCGGCAGCGATCCCCTCCTCGATACGGTAAAGCTGCTTTTTAGGCAGAATCTGACTAAATCTCATATTGATTTCTATCATTCGACGCGCTTTATCCGCGCGGAAGCTGAAGTCCTCCACTCTCGTTAAAATCTCCCGATCCGCGTCGGCAGCAGGCTGATACCGCTCAAATTTTGTAAGGAATTGCATTGATTTTCTCCTTTGAACTGCTAAAAAAGCGCCTTTGATCCCCACTTTAATAAAAGGAACACTTAAATTGACAGAATCTACTATAATATACGGAAACTAAAAATGGATTGCGGAAGCAGACAGTTGAAAGCAAACGGATCCGAAACAGCATTCATTAAATTCTGTTCACTTCTTCCACCAGCGCATCAATGATCCGTTCCTCGGACAGCTTTGCTACCACTTCGCCTTTTTTGAAGAGGAGCGCTTCTCCCATACCGCCGGCAATACCGATATCGGCATCCTTCGCTTCCCCAGGACCGTTCACTACGCAGCCCATAATCGCCACCTTCACCCGACGGGAAGGATGAAGCTCACTCATGCGGGCCTCGAATTGCCCCGCAAGCCCGATCAGATCAATTTTGGTACGTCCGCAGGTAGGACAGGACACGATCTCCACTCTCTGGCGCTCATTCAACCCCAGCGCGGAGAGAATCGCCCGTCCCCGTTCCACTTCCAGCACGGGATCGGCGGTCAGCGAAACCCGAAGGGTATCCCCAATACCTGCAGTAAGCAATGCCCCGATGCCAACCGCGCTTTTCACGGTTCCCATTTTTTCACCGCCCGCTTCAGTGACCCCTAAATGAATAGGATATCCGCAGGCAGCCGCTACCAAACGGTTAGCGGTAATCATACGCCAAACGTCGGACGATTTAATTGCCACAATAATTTGATCAAAATCAAAGCGCTCCAGCGCCCGAACATTTTCAAGGGCGCTTTCCGCCAATGCTTCGCCGGTAGGCGCGCCGTATTTTGCCAGTACCGCTCTATCCAATGAGCCACTGTTTACTCCGATTCGAATGGGAATGTTCCGCAAACGGCAATGATCGGCTACCGCCTTCACGCGATCCGCGTCGCCGATATTGCCCGGATTCACCCGAATTTTATCCGCCCCGGCATCCGCAGCGGCAATCGCCAATTTATAATTAAAATGAATATCCGCCACGATTGGCATGGTGATATCCGATTGCTTCAGCTTCGCCAGTGTGCGGACGGCGGCTTGATCCGGTACTGTCATACGCACAATATCACAGCCGGCGGCTTCCAGCGCCTTCATCTGCGCATAGGTGGCGCAAAAATCACCGCTGTCGGTATTGCTCATGGATTGCACCGGAATAGGTGATTCGCCCCCGATGGCAACCGTGCCTACCCAAATGGTTTGGGTTTTTCGTCTGAGCGTATCAAATTCCATAGCTCGCCTTCCTCTCATTTTTGAAATACATCCTTATTCAACTATAAACCGTTTTAATCAACTTACTTCTGAAAAAGCTTTAAAATGTCCTTGCCTGTAATAATTACCATAAAAAGCAGCAGGATTGCCAATCCGGTCATATGAATTTTTCCTTCTAATTGGCGGGGAATCGGTCTGCGGAAAATCAATTCGACCAGTTGGAAAAAGAATCGTCCGCCATCCAGCGCCGGAATTGGCAGCAGATTGACAATGCCTAAATTTACGGTAATGATCTGCACCAAATAAATAAAGCTGGTAAAACCGTTTGATACCGCATTGCCGATTTCCTTGGTAACACCTACCGGTCCGGACACCTGATCGGTACTCACTCGACCGGTTATCAAATCAATAATCCCATCCCACACCTGCCGCACGGCAAGACGCAGATAACCGAAGGATTGCTTCAACACATTAATCGGGTTTTTGGACACTCTCGTCACCTTAAAATCCATACTGCCCAGCACCATCCCCTGTTCTTCCTCGGTACCAAAGGTTATACCGGTCAATTCGATTTTCTCTCCCCCCGACCAAGAAGAAATTACCCCTTCTTTGTCGCGTACGAAGCTTACGCCCCGTCGGATAGTCAGATCAACCGGTTCATTGCCGTCATGCAGAATTGCGTAGACTAATTCCATATATCCGGTTACCCGTTTGCCGTTTACATGCGTGATTACATCGCCGGGCATCAACCCCTGTGTCTGTGAAATGGCGTTTTCATTGAATTCCGCTACGATCGAACCGCCCAATGCCTCGCTGGTACAGACAAAAACCACCGACAGCACAAGTCCTAATAGCAAATTCATTAACGCGCCGGCTGCAGTAATAATCATCCGCTGCCATACGGGTTTGTTGCAAAGCGCTCTTGGATCGGGAACCGGCTCGCTTAATTCGAAGATTTCTGCATCTCCGTCCGCATTCGCTGCTTCCAAACCGTCATGTTCGTTCGTTGACGCACGCCGCGCGGTCGTCCCATCGTCATCTTCGCCTGCCATAGAAACAAAGCCGCCGAAGGGCAGCAATCGCCATGAATAGGCAATTCCCGTCTTTTTGGAGGTGTAAGACAGCACTTTCGGTCCCATACCAATCGAAAACTCCAAAATATGCACATCAAACAGCCGGGCAGTCAGATAATGCCCCAACTCATGAATGAAAATCAAAAGCCCGAATGCCAAAATAGCGATAAGAATACTCAATGGTTTGACCAGCCCTTTCTTATTTTCTGCTAATGCTTTTATACCCAGCAATAAAAGCACTTGTGTACCGGATTTTTTCACAATCAAATCAGCAATTGGTATTTCGCACAGTCGGCAACAGTCCTGTCAGTACACTTATCCATGCACATTGACCGAATTTATTTACCGTACCAGCTCCCGCACACGCCGCCCCGCCTCCTGATTAGCCCCAAGCAGTGTTTCCAAATCAGGTGAGGGGATATTTCTATAAGTATGCACGACTTCTTCGGTCAAATCTGCAATTTGATAAAATTTTATTTTTTCTTCCAGAAAAAGCGCCACAGCTTCATCATTTGCCCCATGAAAAACCGATGGCAGCACACCGCCGCGCGCCATGACATAAGCCGCCAGGCGCAGCGGCTTAAAGGTTTCCGTGTCCGGACGGTAAAAAGTCAGCTTTCCAATAGCGGCAAGATCAGTTCGTTCCGCTGCTTCGGCACGCTCCGGATAACTGAGAGCATAGCGAATACACATGCGCATATCAGGTTTTGACATCTGGGCAATCATAGCGCCATCCACATATTCTACCAGCGAATGAACCACACTTTCCCGATGAATCACCGTATCGATCTTCTCTGCCGGCAAGTCAAACAGCCAAGCGGCTTCAATCATTTCAAACGCTTTATTAGCGAGCGTTGCACTGTCCACCGTGATTTTACGCCCCATTTTCCATGTGGGATGATTCAGCGCCTCACTGATTGTGACCCGCATCAGCTCATCTCTGCTTCTGCCAAAAAAGGGACCGCCGGACGCAGTAAGGATCAACCTTGATACTTCACTTTTCCGACCTGCCTGTAAACACTGAAAAATGGCGCAATGCTCACTGTCAATCGGCAGCACCGGAACGCGCTTCTGTTTCGCCAGTGCCATAACCTCTCCGCCCGCGATAACCAACGATTCCTTATTGGCAAGCGCCAAATGCTTTCCCGCCTTTAAAACGGCAAGAGTGGGTGCCAGTCCCGCCCCGCCGATAATGGCGTTGACTACTGTATCTCCTTCCAGCATAGCGATCATATCAAGAATGGCCTGACTGCCTGACAGGACCCGGGTAGAAGTATCCGCCACCTTTATCCGAAGCGATCGCGCCGCTGCTTCATCCGCCATAACCGCAAATCGGGGAGCAAACTCCAAAATCTGCGCCGCAATGGTATCTACATCCCGGTTGGCGGTAAGCGCTTCTACCTGAATACTATGAGCCCGGCATACGTCTAATGTCTGCCTTCCAATAGAGCCTGTGGATCCTAATACCGCTATAGTCTTGTTGATTCTTCGCATATTGATCTAACCAGCGCTTTTTCAGCAAAAGCGTCCAATCCCTTCCAAGAACTTTTGTTTACGCAATACAGTTGGCTTTGAGTATTTTATCGAAACAGCGGAAATATATCAGACAAAAGATAGATACAAGGAGCTGTTGCCAGCACACTGTCAAAGCGGTCCAATACACCGCCGTGACCTGGAAATACCCAGCCATAATCCTTGATATGATATTTCCGTTTCACCAAGGAGGCGATGAGATCGCCTAACATGGAAACAATACTGACCAATGCGCCCGAAACTGCCATCCATATATAATAGGGCTTCAATTCACTGATCCTGCTCACCACAAATCCAAAAACAAGAAAGGTAACTACACAAGTCAAAACACCGCCGACAGCGCCTTCAATTGTTTTTTTAGGCGATACATCCGGAATCAGTTTATGCTTGCCGAAGAAAACACCGGTAAAATAAGCGCCGGTATCGGTAAGCCACGCGGAAAGGAAGATCAACAGGTAAAGATATTGCCCTGTTTTCGCCTGACGTAAGATCAGCACCGAGGAAAACCCGTATATAATGTAGAAAGCCATAACAAGCGCCACGGCTGTATCTCCCAGCGGCAGCGTTCCTTTGGAAAAAACCGATGTTGCAAGCATATAAAAAACAAGAATAAAAAATAACCGAGTCAAAACCAAAGAAAATTTGACCTCGCCTTTAAAGATCCATATAATTGCCATACAGATGCCAGCCGCCACATAAATAGGCACAGTGGTCATGTTATTTTTCATTCCCACACAGGCAAACAGCTCATACAGCGCGATCAATGTCAGCAGCGCAAATGCAATCGGGAAAACGATAGTGTCTGAGAAGACCAGTATCGGAATAAATATAAGAATAGCGATCGCCGCCGTGATAATTCGTTGTTTCATAAATCATCCATGCCTTTCTTTGCGGTCAACCGCCGCAAAAAAGTTACTTAATACCGCCGAAATTCCGTCGGCGGGCATAAAAATCCCGGATCGCTTCGTCAATATTCCGGGGACCGAAATCCGGCCAAAGCACCTTTGTAAAATAAAATTCCGCATATGCTGACTGCCAAAGAAGAAAATTCGAAAGCCGCCGTTCGTTTGCGGTTCGGATAATTAAATCAGGCGGCGGCGACAGTCGGGTATATAAATGAGCTTCTATATCCGCTTCGGTTATTTCTAACCCATGAGAACGGAGGGCATTCCTATCCTGTTTAGCAGCTATTTCAGCAATGGCAGTATTCACCGCGTGAAGCAATTCATCTCTGCCCCCATAATTCATCGCAATGTTCAGAATCAACTGTCCATTAGCGGAGGTTTGCTCCAAATGTTCCATTTTGGCTCGCAATGCATTCGGAAAAGGGGTTTTATCGCCCAAAAAAATGATTTGGACATCGTTTTCGGCAAGCTCGGACAGCGCCTCATCAATATAGTCATTCAGCAGCCCCAAAATGGCGTCTACTTCTTCTTTTGGGCGCCGCCAATTCTCGGTTGAAAAGGCGTAAACTGTCATATGCTGAAGTCCGATAGTCGAACAGTAACGCACCGCTTCTTTGAAAGATTTAGCGCCCGCCTTATGCCCATAGCTTCTCGGCATTCCACGCCTTTTGGCCCATCTGCCGTTACCGTCCATAATAAACGCAATGTGCTGAAGCCGCTCATCGCACCTAACCGGCTGTTTTTTTCCAAACATACACGTTTCCGTTCCTCTTTTTAAAATGAGGGGCATTGCCGCTTTAATCGCCCCAAAGAGCATTCCTGCAATCCAACCTGCCATTGCGCAATAGAGAATAGATATAACAAAAGGGCAACCGGGTTGCCCTCTGTACTGTTATATCTAAACTCAAGGTCAACTGCTTCACCCGTTTTACAGAAAAATACGGTTTAGCCCGACTGCTCAGCTTCAGATAGACATAATCTCTTCTTTTTTTTGCTCAGTAATAGAGTCGATCTGCTTAATATATTTATCGGTCAGATCCTGTACCAGCTTATCGGAAGATTTCAGTTCATCCTCGGTCATTTCACCGTTCTTTTTCATTTCCTTGCTCTTGTCATTGGCCTCTCGTCTAAGATTACGAATCGCAACCTTTGCCTCGTCTCCGTACTTCTGCACCTGTTTTGCCAGTTCTTTTCTGCGCTGTTCAGTAAGCTGCGGAAAAGTCAGCCGAATAACACTGCCGTCATTTTGAGGAGGGATCCCAATATCAGAAGTATTAATCGCCTTTTCAATAGCCTTCAGCGTAGTCTTGTCCCACGGTTGGATCACCAGAGTCTTGGCATCTGACGCCTTCACCTGAGCAATATCCTTGATCTTGCTGGGCGCACCGTAATATTCTACGGTCAGCTTATCCAACACTGCCGCGTTCGCCTTTCCTGCCCGAATGGTGGCGAGGGTTTCCTGATATGCGGAAATGGATTTTTTCATTTTCTCTTCATAAGGTTTAATATCAATTTTCATCAGTCTGTTCCTTCCTTTACAGTAAAATTCAATCGATCAGCATGTGCATCCTCATCCAAAATTTTAGACCGTCCGCCGTAAACAATCGTGCCGGTTACTTCGCCCGAAGCCGCACGGATAATGTTTCGGGGATCATCCATACCGAACACATAGATAGGCAGATCATTAGCAAGGCAGAATGCCGTTGCGGTAGTATCAATCGCCGTCAAATTCTGTGCTAAGATATCCTTGAAGCTGAGATATTCATATTTAAACAGCGGTTCGCTGCTGCCGGTATCCTTAGGATCGCGATTGTAGATATGGCTTATTGCCTTAGCAAAGAGCACACGGTCTGCTTCAATTTCAACAGCCCGCAGCACAGCGGCCGTATCGGTTGAGAAACAGGGATTTCCGCAGCCGCCTGCAAACACTACAACCGTTCCTGCTTCCAGATAAGCGATCGCTTTATCCTTAGTATAGCGCTCCACAAACTCCGGTTCCATAGCAATAGCTGAAAGCACCGCCGCCGGCGTACCTGCCTGCCGCAAAAAATCTGCCAGACAGAGCGCGTTAATACAGGTAGCGATCATGCCCATGTGATCCGCATGAATGCGGTCCATTTTCTTTTCCGCTTCCCGTCCCCGCCAAATATTGCCTGCGCCGCAGACCACTGCAACCTGCACACCCATCTGAACACATTCGCCAATAATGGCACAAATTTCCTTGACCTTTTCAAAATTAAAGGTGGAATCTGAATCCTTGCACAGTGCCTCTCCAGACAGTTTCAAGAGAATCCGTCCCGGTTGTTTGCTCATCGCTATCATCTCATCTTTCTTTTTCAATCTAACAGTTCTATTGTACAATAAATTCCTGTTTTTGTAAAGGTATCCTACCGAAATTTTTAAAAAAATTTAACCGAATTTACAGAAAAAAGACGCTGATTACTCAACCTTCCGCCCAAAAGGCAATGCGGAATAGATTTGTCGAACAATATAGTCATTCACCTGTTTTAGAGCGCATATCCCTTATTTTATTCTTTCCATTACCCATTGTGAATCAATTATACGCTGTCCTTTTGACGCTTGTTACTCTCTAAATTTCGCCCAAAGTAATCGCCGGAAAATAAAACACAATTGATAAGATCAATATATCTATCCATACCGCTCCTAAGCCAAATGCGTTAAAGCTGCCATAGATTAGCGACAGTACACCGCCTGATATGTATTCAGAATAATCAAAAATGGATAAAAGCGCTTATTGAAGCGCAAAACCGACATCGCAGAAATCATCACGGATAACAATAAATTCCTTTCTTTATATGTCCAATTGCACGAGTAGAAAAAAGCCGATATAACAAGAAATGCGGCTTGAATCATAGCGCAAATTGGCTTAGTTCTGCCGTAAGCATAATCTGCAGTAATGCAAAAATTCTCGCTCAAAATCCAGTTGACAATGCGCCTATAAAATCCAAAAAGCAAACCTCCATCTTGGAAAAATACTTCTTTATCTGTAAAGCATCGCCATGCTTTTTTATTGATTATATTTACAGTAAATTTTGAAACCTGTCAATAAAATTCAACCGTTTGATGAATAAACCGGCATTTATGAAACAGGCTTTTCCGACTCCCTCTTTCTCCGCTATAGCCCCAAAAAGCGCTCCTGCCGCTGCAGCAAAGCGTTTACTGCACCATTTAATTTTTAAAATTCAAACCGGAATTTATGTACCTTTCCAGTTAATAGGTCAAACCGCTTTTAAATGACGAGAATCGACAGCATGAAGGTTAATCATAAGCCTTTATGCTGCCAAACACCTGTTTTATAAAAAAAGAGCGAAAGAGCTGTAGAGATAAGCCAACCTACCGGCCACGCCATCCAAATACCCGCAGATCCCCAAAAGCCGGAAAAGAGATACGCAAGCGCTACTCGAAGAAAGAGATCTGTAAAGGTAGACACCATAAAATACCCCATACTGCCGGTCCCCCGAAGCAACCCGTCCGCAACCAGCTTCACTGCCATCGGAATATAAAAGGGTGGCACAATCCAAAGAAACAGTTGCCCGGTTTTCACTGCCAGCGTGCTGGGATTGTCGATAAACCAAGTCACTAATGTTCCGCCAAAAACCACATAAATCGCCGCAAAAGGTACCGCCATAACAGCGGCCAGCCTTGCGCCTGAGCCAAAGCCCTTTTTAATACGTTCCTGTTCACCTGCTCCGTAATTTTGAGCAGCGAAATTGGACATGGCGTTGCCTATCGTAGTAAGCGCGGACACGGAAAAATTATTAAACTTGATCGCGGCTGAATAGCCCGCGATTACCCCCACATCATAGGTATTAATCCGTCCCTGAATAATAATGTTGCCTACCGAAATAAAGGACTGCTGCAAAATGCTGGGCACCGCCACCGATGCTACCCTTTTCAGCATAATCAAGGAGAATAGAGGCGCCTTTTCGCTTTCCGGCAGCTTTCGCAACCGTTTGAGCAGAAACAATACTGCCAATATACAGCTGCCGCCCTGACAGATAAAGGTTGCCCATGCCACTCCAGCCACCTCCATTTGAAGCTTAGTGACAAAGAAAATATCCATAAGAATATTCAAAACCGAGGAGATCGCCAAAAAAAGGAAGGGGGTTTGGGAATCGCCCAGCGCTGTGAAAATGCCTGTCGCAATATTATACAGGAACAGGAAAAGCAAGCCGCCTACATAAATATCCAAATAAAGCACTGCATCCGCCATTATGGATTTAGGTGTATTAATCAAGCTTAGTAAGGGTCTGCAAAAGGCGAAACCCGCCGCCATAAGAACCAAACAGAGTACCGTACAGCCGATAAAAATAGTTCCTACCGCAGTTTTCAGTTCCTTATACCGCTTACCGCCAAAAAGCTGCGACACCACCACAGAGCCGCCTACATTACAGCCCACGGCAAACGCTAAAAAAATCAGGGTAATCTCATAGGAATCCCCTACCGCTGCCAACGCACTTTCCCCGATCCATTTTCCTGCCACCAAGCTATCTGCCAAATTGTACAACTGCTGAAATATCACACTGGCAAACAGGGGCAGCGCAAATCTCCGCAGCACCCGCCCCGGCTCACCCTGAGTAAGATCATTATTCATTTCGAATGCCTCCTCTATTATTCCAGATATATGTACAAATGCACAATGTATCTGTACCGCTGTGATAAAAACGGGTTGTCGCAATACAAATGCGACAACCCGTTTTCTGTTCAACGAAAGCTGCTTCAGAGCATATAATCCATTATTTTCTCAGAAGCCTTTTGAAAGTATGCTTGAGCAAACTCAAGCGCGGGGCGGCGCCCCAAGTATAATTACTCAGTTAAAATCAGCCGTTCACCATTTTGGCGATTTCTTCAGCAAAGTTTTCTTCCCGCTTCTGAATTCCCTCGCCCTTTTCAAAGAGCTTGAAGGAAACGATTTTAATAGCGCCGCCGAATTCCTTAGCGCAAGCAGCGGTGTATTGACCAACGGTCAGCTTGTCATCCTTTACATAGGGCTGCTCAACCAAACAAACCCGTTCATAGAATTTACCAAGACGCCCGCCTACCATCTTTTCAAGAATAGCGTCCGGTTTATTCGCGTTCTTGGGATCATTCTTTGCCTGCTGAATCAGTACAGCTTTTTCTTCCTCAATTTCAGACTGGGGAACCTCTTCCTTATTCACATACTTAGGCGGGTTGCCAGCGGCGATCTGAAGCGCGATATTCTTCGCATACTCGGCAAATCCTGCATGATTCAGTGCCGCATCATCCGCTTCGAACTTCACAACCACGCCGGTAGTTCCCATACCGTGAATATAAGTGGAAACGGTTCCTTCCACAATCTCAAAACGGCGGATTTTAATCTTTTCACCGATCATAGCCACTTCTTCTACCAACTTATCGGAAACCGTCGTAGTGCTGCCGTCATAAGGCAGTGCCAGAAATGCGTCCAAATCTGCGGGCTTATTGGAAATAATAGTAGAAAGCAGCCCCTTCACAAACTGCTGGAAGGATGCGTTTTTGGCCACGAAATCTGTTTCAGTGTTTACTTCAATCATAGCGGTGGTATTGCCTACAGTCATAATATCCACAATGCCTTCTGCGGCAATGCGGCTTTCTTTTTTAGCGGCGGTAGCCAAACCCTTTTCACGGAGAATCTTAATTGCCTTATCTACATCGCCCTCTGCTTCTACCAGTGCTTTTTTGCAGTCCATCATACCCAGACCGGTCTTAGCACGCAAAGCTGCTACGTCTTTTGCAGTAATCGCTGCCATTTTATCTTCCTCCTGATACTATAAAACTTAATTTGAAAACTTATGCTTCCACGGGAGCCGCAGCTGCTTCTTCGGCAGTCTCTTCATCGGACGCTTCAACAGCATCAGTGCCCTGTCTGCCTTCAATGACAGCGTCAGCAATCACGGAGGAGATCAGCTTGATGGCACGGATAGCATCGTCATTTCCGGGGATCACATAGTCTGCATCATCAGGATCGCAGTTGGTATCCACAATAGCGATGACCGGAATCCCCAGCTTCTTAGCTTCCAAAACAGCGTTCGCTTCCTTGCGGGAATCAACAATGAAGACCGCATCAGGCAGACGCTCCATGGTCTTAATACCGCCGTAATTCTTTTCAAGCGTAGCCATTTCCTTCATCAGTCCTGCCACTTCCTTCTTAGGAAGCAGATCAAAGGTACCGTCAGCCTGCATTTTCTCCAGAGAAATCAACCGAGCAATAGATTTTTTGATGGTCTTGAAATTAGTCAGCATGCCGCCGGGCCATCTTTCGTTTACATAATACATTCCGCAGCGCTGAGCTTCGGTTTTAATGGCTTCAGCCGCCTGCTTTTTAGTACCTACAAAGAGCAGTGTACCGCCTTCCTCGGAAAGCTGACGTACATAGTTATACGCTTCTTCAAATTTCTTAACGGTTTTCTGCAAATCAATAATGTAGATACCGTTCCGTTCAGTGAAGATGTATTCCGCCATTTTGGGGTTCCATCTTCTGGTGTGATGTCCGAAATGGACGCCTGCTTCCAGCAGCTGCTTAATAGTAATAATTGACATTTTTCATGTCCTCCTTCGGTTTTTCCACCATTCCGGCCGGATTTTCAGCAAATCTGCCACCGAATCGCGCGGAATGTGTGTAATATTGCGATGTACATCATGAATCACACTTCATATGACGCCGCAAGGGAGATTATACCACAAATAAGCACCTCCCGCAAGCGGACTTTGGGTTGTTTACAAATTATTTACAATTAATCGTGATAACCGCATAAGCTTTATTTTTAATCCTACCGTCCGCTCAGACAAAAGAGGGTGCGGCCAACAGCCGCCCCCTCTTTTCAGATCAAATAAGTATTGAATTTTAAAATTCCTCAATCAAGTTCAAATATTAAAGGTAAATGCACTCAATGCCCATAAGGAATTCTCTGCCGCCCCAGCAATCCTTCAGAGAAACAGTTACCTCATTGGTGCCTTCCTTCAAAATTTCACGAATATCAACATCAAAATCAATATACTCCTGCTTGTCATTCCAGTCGCCGGCAGCACAGTTCGCATCATTGGAGTAAACCAATTCGCCGTTGATATAGATATAAATTGTATTATCATACCACATATTCATGCAAATATCGCCCTGATTGGATTCTTTTACCAACTGAAGCTGTTCAGCAGTCAACTCAAAAGAACCGTACAGCAGGATACCGTGCGTATCGCCTGCCCAGCCGATAGGCGAATTGCCATCGCCCAGTGCTAATGCGCGGTCTCCCATAGGCGCCTGATATTTTTCCCAAGTTTTCATGGTTTCATAATCAGTCATCCAATCAGGATGATCGGCAATATACTTTGCCATTTCGTCGGTATCCTCCGGGAAAGTACCGGTTCCGTCTTGTTCACCTGTAAAGGGGCACTCGAAAAGCATATAATTCCAATAGGAATCATCTGCCATCAGGGTCCAGTCCTCTTTAGCGGAATCATCGGGATCGTCAGGATCATCAGGCGCATCCGTAACGACAGGCTTCACAGTAGTTGCCGCCGGTGCGGTAGTATTGTTGTCAGTGGAAGCAGAATTTCCTTGATCGTCATTACAGGACACCAAACCGGCCGCCATAGAAGCGGTCATCAACGCTGCAAGAATCACAGACAAAACTTTTTTCATAGAAAACTTCATCCTTTCTTTCGGGAACAAATGTACTAAAAAAATCGCATTTGCTCAAAAATAGTTTCATTTATATTATACAACAAAAACAGAAATTGTCAATAGTTTTCGTCATTTTTATTTTAGCAATCCAAGCGTCGTTATATATTGGACCACATCTGACCGGCTGTTTTTTTCAAATTTCAATGGATCAGCCCATTTTTTCTACAATTTATCACTCTTTTTATAGCAAACCACTTTGAAAATCAGTCAATTTCAAACCATTTTACCCATGTTTTTCGTAAAAAGACCCATTTTTTAGAAAGAAACAATTCAAAAGCTTCAAATTGTCCATTATTATTACAATTTGTGCAAAATAACAAATATTTTTGAAAGCGCATTGCTTGTTCATAATATATTCATATGTATAAGGTATGGTATTATAAAGTGCGTAAAAAACAGATCTGCTGAACGCGCTTTCGCAAACATTTTTCATGCAGACTATACGACAATTAATGAAGCGAATGCAAAAGGTTTACCGATCAGAGTCTTACCCACTGCAAAGATTTATATAAATTACGGAGGTCCCTATGAATTCAAAAGAAGCAAGAAAACGGATGGAAGAAGGCCGCATTTATCAGCCGGGCGACGAAGCCATCGCT
>CAZMTU010000029.1:0-21944 GCA_964569225.1 uncultured Lachnospiraceae bacterium
CGTATATTCGCCGATTTTCGTCCAATCGGAATCGGCAGGCGCATCGCTCAGCGTTCCGTACAGTTCAATATTTTTAGCGCCTCTGTTCACAAGATTCTGCTGATTGTGGTTCCAGATAAGCAGCTGGCTGATTACCGTAGGCGCTTCAAAAGTGAAAATCAATTCTGCTGAAGTCACACCGTCCGCAGAGTGCCACATGGAGGTGGCGTTATATGCGTTGTCGTGAGTACTGTACAGCAAATTGGATGGATCAATAACCATTCCCTCATCAGAAATAACATTGCCCACATATGCCCAACCGGGCGAAGTTGTCCAGTTGCTGGATGCTTTTACAGAAGCGGGCATGACCGTTCTGAAACGGCTGCTGTCTGTAACGGTCAATGTACAGGTGAAAATTTTTTCGCTTCCCTCAGGCCTACAGGTAAGCGTATACTTTCCCGCATCAAAATCGGTCGAATAGCCTGTCTCATCCCAATTCAGCTTAGCGCTTATCAGGCTTCCGTCTGCTGTAATGAAATTCGCCTCTTTCGGCAAACCGAGATCGGCAAATGCCGTCCCGGATGCTGCGGTTAAGTTACTCCACCCGGACCGCAGACCTATAATCCGGCTATCGCTTATACCGGCAGGATTCAGGACAACCTCTGTTAAGGCAAGCGCCCCGCTTCCTTTCAGCATAATGCAGACATACCGTCCCTGAATACCGCCTAAATCAATTTCAAAATAGTCATCTTTCGAAGCAGCGGAGGAAATGGAAAAAGCTTTAACATTTTGATCCGAAGAAAGTGAGGAATAGTTCATTTTAGCAAAAGGCTGATCGGATACAAAAACCGTTGCCCGCTTGACGGCGCCGATACCGCTGCCGGCATATATTTTCAGTTTGCCTAAAGACGCGCTGTATCCAATATCACCGGACCACCACGGATCTGTACCGTTATTGGTTTGGATAGAGGTTTCATGATCGGTTTCCGGATCGGTAAATCCATCTACCGCCCGTTCCGGCGAACTGTTGCCGCTGACAGATGACTGACTTACTGATTTTCGGAAAAGCAAATTTTGGGTAAAATCGTAATCTGCTGCCCAATCCTCCGGCAGACTTACCGAATCAGCGGGCTTGGAATAGCCTTTCCCCACCGCTTCCAGCAATTCCAAGTATTTATTAATCAGAACCCCCTTCTGATTAGGTGAAACATTCAGGATAAAAACCGTATTACTTTCAATATAAGGATTGATATTCTGATTCAGTATCCAATCCACTGTTTTAAAGGTGTCCGTTGTATAGCTGTCGCACCAAAACCAGTGATTGGAAGGCGTATTACAGGAGATATTTACATTGTTGTACCAATCAGGTACCTCCTGTCCCGCCGCGCTTTCAAACATCGCCACTTCACTGTGTACATTGTTTGCTTCACAACTGATATTGATTACCAAACAGTTTGGCTGAAGGGTATGTACCAAATTGACGATCTCATCATAAGGCAGCAGATCATAGTTCGGTCCGCCCCAGTATGCGTTCCACGCATCAAAAATAATAAAGGGAATCTCTCCGTAATTTGTCAAAAGCTCTGTAATCTGCGCTTTAATAAACTCAATATCGCTGTCCTTACAATCAGATGAAGTGATTTTGTGCTTCACATCCAACATGGAAAAATACAGTCCCGGCAAAATTCCCTCGTCCCGGCAAGCATCGGTAAATTCTTTTACCACATCGGTCTTGTTCTTAGCGCTGCCTACATCATAGTCGGTATAGGCACTGTCCCAAAGATCAAAGCCGTCGTGATGCTTGGTAGTCAGCACAGCGAAGGTCATACCGGCGCTCTTCGCTGCCTGCGCCCACTGATGACAATCCAGATCAGATGGATCCCATGTTCGGGAAGGAACAAAGGTTGACTGATAGCTTTCCCCTGCCCAGTCCCCGCCTATAGTGGCAAATTCATAAGTCGAGCTATTGAAATGCAGGAACATACCGAAGCGAAGATCATAAAAATCCTGCAAAAGCTCCATTGTATGCTGATAATTTTCGTGCACCGGATCACTTTCAGTTACCTTGACGATACATTCGGACATATAATCTTCATATACGGCTCTTATCACCGTTTGTCCGATGCCAACCGCTTTTACCACACCGTTTTCAACGGTTGCGACCGACTCGTCGCCGCTGATCCATTGAATGCTTGCCGCCTTACTTACACCGATTTTTCGAACCGACAGTTCAGTGCTGCCTTCTATTTTCAGCGCCACCGAGCTTCTGGTAATATAGATTCCGGTAAAATCATATTCATTCTTGGCGTTTTTAGCAAATGAAACAATTCCCATTCCGCTTTCCCCGATAATGCCGCCAAACATAGCCGCCAGAAGTAGGACCGCCAGCCATTTGCAGCTAATTCTTTTTACCTGTTTCACCGTTTAATCAACCTTTCTGTTATTTGGTGCTCCGCTGCAGCGGAGCTTCCTGTTCAGCTTCGCCTCATCCAGCCTTCCGGTAATTCTTCTATCGATCCGGGCAGACTCACCGCTTTTCCGATTTTCTCAAAGGCCTCTCTCAAATTATCATCCATTTTACCCTTAATATTAGGCGAAATATTCAGCATAAAATTCACATTCATAGGAAAATAGCCGTTCATCTTTTGAATCGCCCATTCAGCAGACATCGGCGCCTTTATAGGATCGTCTGACCGCCAAAACCAAGTGCCTGTAAGCTTATTGCAAGAAACGCCCGGTCCCTTAAAGTCGCCTTTTACTTCCTGCCCTGCCGCGTTTTCAAAAAACACAATATCCGTATGAGCCAATCCGTCAGAAGCGCCGATATTCATAAGCAGGCAGTCAGGCTGGATAGATTTTACAAACAAATCCAGTTCTTCGAAGGGCAATGCTTCGAAAGAAGGTCCGCCCCAAGGAGAACCCCATCCGTCCACCATCAGGAAAGGAATCCTTCCGTAACCGGTCAGCAGCTCTTCCAACTGATTTTTGATAAAGGTTTTCTGCGCTTCAGTACAGCTTTTTTTTCCAATTTCGTGTGTAAGATCCAGAATGGAAAAATAAAGCCCCGCCTCAATCCCGGCAGCTCGGAATGCTTTCAGATATTCCGCTACCACATCAGTCTTTACGGTTCCGTTTTTAACACAGTGATCTGTGTATCGAGAGGGCCAAAGAGCAAAGCCCTCGTGATGCTTGGTAGTCAGTGCCGCAAATTCGCAGCCCGCCGCTTTTGCCGCTGCTGCCCAGCCTTCGCAATCCAGCTCAGTAGGATTCCAATCCCTTTCATTAAAGGGATATTTTCTGGGTTCTCCGAAATTTTCGTGTCCGTATTCCCAGTCGGTCAGTTCAGTGTTATTAAACTGGAAAGTCGCGCTGTTAAAATGAATAAAGGTGCCTAATCGCATGCTTATAAATTTTTTCTGGTTTTCGATGAGTCTTTCCATGACGCCATCCTCCTTTGTTTACTGGTTTTAGTGTAGCACAGGTGTTCCGTATTTGCAAGTAGAAAAAAACAAAACAAAAATTCAGTATATCAAATCAAAAAATTCAATAAATATTGACAAATCTTTTTTTCTCTGTTACAATAAAAGCGGTAATATACTTAAAAGAAATTGATGGCTTCTTTTAGTCTCAAATCAATTGACTTCCGTATCAGAACAACTCAAATTTGTTTTGCCATACAATAAAAGCTGCCCGAACCATCGCTACGTGGAAAGGAATGAACCTTTTATGACTGAAAATATCGGAATCGTGCCGGCTTCCGGCATTCTTGACCGCTATCGGTTTGCTGTATGGGACTGCTATTCCGAATCTTCAAGCACCTATAATCAAAAGCTTCATTTCCATGATTTTTTTGAAATGTCGCTGGTATATCAGGGGAAATGTATATATTTGGTAAACGGCAGTCAATTTAATATGACGAAAGGCAGCATTCAGCTGGTAACGCCCTCTGATTATCACATGCAGATTTTGAATGAGGGAGAATCATTTCGCTATTACAATCTCATTTTTTCTGAAGATATATTGGATGAGCAACTTTCTGAGCTGATCTGCTCACTCACCAAACCGCTCTGTATCACGCCGCCCGTATCTGAACGGGACCGTATTTTCACGATTGTTCGAAATCTGCTTTCGGAATACAGAAGACTGGAACAGGGACATCCGGAAATCGGATGTGAGCTTCTGATTCAGAAGGGCATTGAAGAAATCTGCATTTACCTGCTGCGTCTGCTGCAAACAAACCCAAACGATGATTCAGACCAATTAAAGCCCATTCGGCAAGCACTTTCCTACATCCGGCAAAATTACCGAAGCCGCCTGTCCCTTTCCGAAGTAGCAGAAGCCGTCCATCTTTCGCCCGCCTATCTTTCGCTGCTGTTCAGTAAAACCATGCGAGTGCGGTTTTCAGATTATCTTACAGACTATCGGCTGAATATGGCAGCCCGCTATCTTCGTTCCGGCGATTTGCCATTGAAGGAAATTGCCTCCGTCTGCGGTTTTACCACCTTCTCCTACTTTTCCGCCGCGTTCAAAAGCCGATTCGGTGTTTCTCCGTCAATTTACCGAAAAAAAGGGCTGTCTAATATTGAAAACGATTCTATTTAAACAACCAAACTTTATGGAGCTATTATGAAACTATCTGATTTTTTTATGCTTTATCCAAAGGTTGCGTTGGGACTGTCAGGCGGAAAGGATTCCGCCTATCTGCTCAAAGCCGGACTGGATGCGGGTGCGGACATAGGAGCTTATTTTGTATCTACCCCTTTTCAGCCGGCTTTTGAACAGCGCGATGCGCAAAAGCTCGCTGATGAATTGCATATACCGCTGCATGTGATTGCGCTCGATTTTTCCGGGTATCCGGAAATTCTGCAAAATTCGTCTGAACGCTGTTATTTCTGCAAAAAATATATTTTTTCCGAGATTCGAAAGGCGGCTGCTGCCGACGGTTACCCTGTGCTTATAGACGGTACCAATGCCTCGGACCGGTCGGACGACCGTCCGGGAATGCGGGCATTGGAGGAATTGTCCGTTCTTTCCCCGCTGAAAGAATGCGGTATGACGGCTGCTGACGTTCGGCGCGCGTCTCGCTTGCTTGGACTGTTTACGGCAGGCAAACCTGCTTATGCCTGTCTTGCTACCCGCGTCCCCACCGGAACACCGATCACTGCTGCCTTGCTGGAAAAAATAGAACGGGCAGAAAATACGCTTTTCGCGTTGGGCTTTTCGGACTTCCGTATCAGACTGATTCCCAATCCGAACACCGCTGAAACTGCTTCGGTCACGGATACCGCCAAGCTCGAACTGACCGAAACCGATTTTGCCCGCCTGCCTGAACTGCGGGCAACCATTCTAAGCCAACTGTCCGTCGATTTCAAGAATATTCTGCTGGATTTAAATATGAGGTCATCCCAATGAATCAAAACGAAACGCTTGCTCTGTTAAAACAGGTAGCGGAAGGAAAGCTCACTGCCGAGGACGCACTGATTAAACTGAAAACGCTTCCCTTTACCGAACTCGGCTATGCAAAACCAGATCTTCATCGAGGTCTGCGTACCGGCATCGCGGAAGTAATCTACGGTGCCGGCAAAACGCCGGATCAGATTGCCGCTATTGCTGAAAATTTAACAGAAAACGGTCAAAAAACCGTATTAATTACCCGGATGAGCGAACAGGCGGCTGCTATTGCTGCCCAAAAATTTTCGCTTACTTACGATCTCCATTCTAAAACGGGCATTATCGGTGAAATTCCTGAAGCAAACGGCAAAGGCACCATTCTCATTGCTACCGGCGGCACCAGTGACCTGCCGGTAGCGGAAGAAGCGGCGCTGACCGCTATTGCCTTAGGCAATAGCGTTGAGCGACTTTATGACGTAGGCGTCGCGGGAATTCACCGGCTGCTTGCCCACACTGAGGACATCGCCCGAGCAAGAGTCATTATTGCCATTGCCGGCATGGAAGGCGCACTTGCAAGCGTTATAGGCGGTCTGGCGTCCTGTCCGGTGATCGCTGTTCCCACCTCGGTAGGATACGGCGCCTCCTTCGGCGGATTGACCGCATTGCTTGCTATGCTGAATAGCTGCGCCAGCGGCGTTGTAACCGTCAATATTGACAACGGCTTCGGCGCCGCCTATTTTGCCAGCATCATTAATCACATGGACTAATTTTAGTTTTTTAGGAGTTATACTATGAAAACACTTTATTTAGACTGCGGTATGGGTGCCGCAGGAGATATGCTGTCGGCCGCACTCTATGAGCTTTCAAATCATCAAAATGAATGGATCGAGCAGATGAACCGGATGTTTTCACCGCATGTAACCGTAAATGCGCTTTCCTCTGAAAAATGCGGCATTGGCGGCACCCATATGGAAGTAAAAATTCACGGGCATACCGAAGAAGAAACGATCCATCACCACGGACATACGCACTCCGCTACCACGCTGCACAATGTTGCGCATATGCTCTCTCATCTTGATATACCGGAAAAGGTAAGATCAGACGCGCTGGCGGTCTATCGCCTGATTGCAGAGGCAGAAAGCCATGCCCATCAAACACCTGTCGAAGAAGTCCACTTTTCAGAAGTTGGCAGCATGGACGCGCTGGCAGATGTAGTAGGCGTTTGTCTGCTGATAAAGGAACTTGCCCCCGATCGAATCATCGCTTCTCCGATACATGTAGGCTCCGGCTCAGTCCACTGTATGCACGGCATTCTGCCGGTTCCGGCTCCAGCAACCGCCTTTATTTTAAAGGATATTCCTATATACGGCGGCGCTGTTCAAGGCGAATTATGCACGCCTACCGGCGCCGCGCTTTTGAAGCACTTTGTTGACTGCTTTGGCGATATGCCAGTCTTGCGTACTCAAAAAATCGGTTACGGCATGGGCAGCAAGGACTTTCCCCGCGCCAACTGCCTTCGGGCATTTCTCGGCGAATCGGATAACGGTATAACCGATCAAATCACACGCCTTTCTTGCAATCTGGACGATATGACCGGTGAGGCGATCGGCTATGCAGTCGCGTCTCTTCTCAACGCCGGCGCTTTGGATGTTTACACACATCCAATTCAGATGAAGAAAAACCGTCCCGGTATTGAACTGATCTGTCTGACTTCGCCCGACCGGTCAGCTGAATTTGCTTCTCTCATGCTATCGCTAACTACCACGCTGGGTGTTCGTATGGAACATTTGGAGCGCTTTATTCTCTCCCGCAGTATCAAAAAAATTGAAACGCCCTACGGCACCGTCCGCCTCAAAGAATCCGTGGGCGACGGCATCCGTAAACACAAAGCGGAAGCAGAGGATATCGCCCGCATCGCCGTTGAATCGAACATTTCTTTTACAGAGGCAGCGATGTTAGTGGAACGATACCTGTCATGAGCTGATATTGTTTTTCCCAATGCTTTTACGACGAAAATCCTCGCCTGTTTGACATAAAATAGTCAATCGGGCGAGGTTTTTTTACATTATTAATATTGGATGCATAATTTTCCAATCAACTGCCAAAAAAGCTTCCTTTATTCCTGCCACTTTTCCAAGGGTTTTGTACGGGACTTTTCCAACGACGCCTTCATTTCCAGTTCATAACTGGTTTTGTAATAGCCCTGTTTATCCTTATATAGGAACAGTTTTCCGTCATCCATCATATAGATTTTGTCTGCTCTGTCGGCAATCGACATATCGTGCGTCACCATAATCATGGTCATACCGAGCATTTGGCGGGTTTCCAGCAGCAGCTCCAGCACCTCGTCTGCATTCCTTCGATCAAGATTGCCGGTCGGCTCATCCGCGAAAAGTACCTGCGGCTGATTGATCAATGCCCTTGCAATGGCAACCCGCTGTTGCTGTCCGCCGGACAGCTCACTGGGTAAATGATTCAGCCGATTTCCGATTTTCAGCGATAAAATCAGTTTTTTCAGATTTTCCTGAAATTTAAAATCGGGTTTATTGCACATCACCGTAGGCACTAAAATATTCTCCAGCGCGGTAAGCTGCGGGATCAAATTATGCTTCTGAAATACAACGCCGGTATACTCGCCTCGGAACTGTCCGAGTTTATCTGCCGACAGCTTGGTGATTTCCTGTCCCCGAATAGTAACACTGCCAAAATTAGGACGGTCCAGCCCCGCCAGCAGATTCAAAAGGGTTGATTTTCCAGAGCCGGAGGAACCGATAATCGCCAAAAATTCACCGTCTTCTACCTTCAGGGACACACGATCCACCGCAGTAACTACCGCATCGTACTGTTTATACTGCTTGATCAGATCTCTTGCCTCCAAAATTACGCCGCTCATACCGAACCCTCCTTATGATTAGTTTGTTCAGACACATTTCCGTCATCCCGCAGATCGGTGTAAACTGCAGGACAACGCTTCTGATACAGAATCCATGCAAGATAACTGCTGATAAATCCCAAAAGCAGATTCAGCAAAATCCCTGCTACATAAGCACTTACAGGCAGCCTGAAGGACGCCAGCATGGTACCGCCGGCAAAAATCATTATGTAGCCGATCAGCCGGTGAATCAACCAAGAAACAGCAGGCGCCAGCAATGCGAAAAGCAGTCCTCCGGTAAGCGCAAACCGGAAAGCATCCCCTAAAATATAGCGCTTTAAAGCTAAGGTGGATGCGCCCATAGCCTGCAGCAGCTCCAATTCCTGCTGCCGTTTTTGATAGAAAAGAATTTGAGAGAATATCCAGATCAGTGGACAAACCGCCAGGAGTACCAGCGCCATCATTTGAATGATACTGGTATAGTTTTTATTGACCTCTACGGTATGCGCGGTGCGAACATCCAGATTAGTAACCGTCATGTTGGTATAGTAATCAGCCACATGTCTTAGCTGATAATACAGCGTGGAAACTTCCTCTTCGGAAGTGTTTTCGTCCACGTAAATCTTCAGTTCATTATAGATCGGAACAAAGCCTGTAACCGCGCTGTAATCTGTTTCAGAAAAGTAAATTGCCCAGTTTTGGCCAGTGGGAAGCTCTGAGATAATAGCCCCCACTGTATAAGCGGTGTAACTAAACACCTCTTCTTCTAACCAAGCGGTCAGTAAATCATCCATATCGGCGACTAAATAATTATTAGCAATATTTGTAAGTAATTTTTGAGTTGCGGCATCGGGCAAATCGGCAACGTAAATAGTATCTCCCACATGCCAGTCAAACTTTTTGGAACCCAAAAAGCCTTCGGTAACAGCAACTGTCCTTTCTTCATTCAGTACCGACGCCAGCGAGCCTTCCACCTGATATCCCAGCGTTTCAAAAGATTCAATCACTTCTTCATCCATGGCGCAGTAATTTACATTCATAAACCCCGTTCCGCTTGTATTGCTGGCAGTAAGAATTCCGGTCATTCTTACACCACCCGCAAACATTTTAGGAATCTTTGAACTTATTTTAACATGAGAACAAACACCGCTTGCCTGAAAACATGCTTGTTTCAGTATCGTTTTTATATAGGGCAGCTCACTGAATACATCTGATTTTTCCGCATTATAACCATACGCCGAAAAATCAGTGATTCCATCTTCTTTTTCTTCCGCCGATATACTGGGGATATCAAAATCCACGCTAAGCTCCGGCTGTTCCAAAGAAAGCACCCGTTGATAGCAGTAGCCAATAGTAGAAGCACTGACAAAAAGCATCGCAAAGGAAAGAGCGCCCGCCATCAGGCGCAGGATATATTTTACATAACGGCGAAAAGAAAGCCGACTGATCGAAGTAGGAAAACGTCCTCCGATCAGATCCGAACTGATCCTGGGTGAGTGAATCAGATTAGAATTATCCGCGGCGACAATCAGCGAAGACGGCGTTTTAGCAGATGTGGACCGAACGCTGATCAATACGGCAACGCCCACAGTAATCAACGTAAGCAGCAACGCCAGCAGAACCCCTCCCCAGTATACCGTAAAGGAGAGTCCAGTTTTACGGAATATTCCCCAACTGACAAGGGTAGAGATGAGCGCTGCCGGCAGCCATGTGATCAGCACGATCCAAAACTGCTCCCAAAAGGCGGTAAAAAAAAGTCGTTTAAAAGTTGCGCCAAAGGTCATGTAAATTCCGTAGGTGAATTTAAAATGGTTGGTCATGGTACTGTGCAGCACCCAAACGGCAGCAGCGCCTGCCGACGCAATCACAATAAGCTGAAATATATAAACCGCCGTATTTTTAGACACGCTCAATTCATAATTCAGCAGCGGAGTTTTGGATACCGTATAATTTGTTGACTCCTCATCCAGCGCCTCAGTATAACGGACTTTGAAAGTCTCAAATGCGCTGTCAATATCGCCTATAAGCTGAATATCCAGATCGTAGCGCTTATTTTCTGTTCCCGAAATAGTGGATTCCACACCGCCTACGATTTTAAAGACTTCATTTTCCTCAGTCTGCTCCCGATCAAACTGACGCAGCAGCAGATATTGATCCTGCGTACAGTTTAACAGCTGAAAGTGATAGAGATTGCCGTCACTGTTTACATAGCGGCTTTCGAGATAGGCACGCTGCGTTTTCTGATGATTATAGTGCAAGGTACTTACTGAGCAAAAAAGCAGTGATATGAGCAGCAGGAGAGCTGCAAAGCTAAGGTAGCGTGGATATTGACTGAACACTGTTTTAGCAGACAGCTTTAATTCCTTTCGCAAATATTCCCAAACAGACATGGATTTCATTCCTTTCTCTTCAATCGGGCAGTTTCCAGAAAGTCAAGCAGGCAGTGCAAATCAACCAATCCGATTTGCACTGCCTGTTCATTATAAGGTCGATTGGCGTAAAAAGGTCCAGCGATAGCTACGCGCCCTTCGGAGCATTCATATTATTCGACATGAACGCTGTAATTAGGCGCCTCTTTGGTTATATTGATATCATGCGGATGAGATTCTCTCAGCCCGCTTCCGGTGATCCGTACGAATTTGCCCCGCTCTTTCAGTTCGGGAATGGTTTCAGTTCCGCAGTAACCCATACCTGATCTCAACCCGCCCATCAACTGATAAACTGTGTCGGAAAGCGGGCCCTTATAAGGCACACGCCCTTCTACCCCTTCGGGAACCAGCTTTTTAGAGCCCGTTTGGAAGTAACGGTCCTTGCTGCCCTTTTCCATAGCGGCAATGGAACCCATGCCGCGATACACCTTAAAACTCCTGCCCTGATAAATTTCCGTTTCTCCGGGTGACTCCTCACAGCCCGCAAAGAGCGAACCGATCATAATCACGTCCGCACCTGCCGCAATAGCCTTAGGCAGATCTCCACTGTATTTGATGCCGCCATCTGCGATAACCGGGACGCCGTATTCCTTCGCCACTTCATAGACATCATTAATCGCGGTAAGCTGCGGGACACCGATGCCCGCTACAATTCGGGTCGTACAGATAGATCCGGGACCGATACCCACTTTTACGGCATCCGCACCCGCCTCAATTAAATCCTTGGCGGCTTCGGCAGTGGCAATATTGCCTGCGATAACCTGACACCCCGGAAATGCCGCTTTGACCTTTTTCAGGCATTCAATAATATTTCTGGAATGGCCGTGCGCACTGTCCAGTACCAAAAAATCCGCGCCGACCGATAGCAGCGCACCCGCTCTGTCCAGTACATCGCTGGTCACTCCAATGGCAGCCCCGCAGAGCAGCCTTCCCTTCTCATCTTTAGCGCTGTTCGGATATTTCTGCGCCTTTTCAATATCTTTGATGGTAATAAGACCCTTGAGAACAAAATCGCTGTCCACCAGCGGCAGCTTTTCAATCTTGTGCTGAGAAAGGATTTCCTTGGCTTCCTCCAGTGTAGTACCAACCGATGCTGTAACCAAATTCTCGCGGGTCATTACTTCGCTGATTTTCATATTGTAATCCTTCAGGAAGCGCATATCCCGGTTTGTAATAATGCCCACCAGCTTTTTTTGATCGTCGCAGATCGGTACACCGGATACCTTATATTTTCCCATAAGCTCATCGGCTTCATAGACATAGTTATCAGGGCTTAGATAAAAAGGATTGGTAATTACACCATTTTCAGAGCGCTTTACCCGTTCAACCTGATCCGCTTGCTGCTCAATGGTCATATTTTTGTGAATAACACCTACGCCGCCCTCTCTTGCAAGAGCGATCGCCAGCTTGGATTCAGTCACAGTGTCCATTGCCGCGCTCATAATCGGAATATTAAGTGCAATCTTTTTAGTCAGATGCGTTTCGAGCTTTACCGTATTGGGCAATACTTCGCTTTTTTGAGGTACCAGCAGAACATCGTCAAAAGTAATCCCTTCTTTTGAAAATTTCTCATTCTGCATCGCTTCTAAACCTGCCTTTCTCTTTCCTCCCGCCTCAACGCGGGTTCAAAATTCGATGATATTTTTATATTTTTTCTATTATAATATGATTTTCAAGCTTTGTCAAGAGAAAATACACCCAATCGACAAGATTTTTTGACGACAAGCGATCGAATAATCCCGATGCATCACTTCTGATAAATGATTGCCTTATAAACGGCTTCTTTACGGCAGTTTATCCGCATTCGCCTTCATAAATTCAATAAAATACTTGCTGGCGATAGGCAGACTGTCTTTATCTTTATAGCCTATCGCAAGCGTTCTGTAAACAGGCGGATCAATGGGAAGGCAGACAATATTGTATGCCATGCGGCGAAGCATCAATTCCGCTAATATACTGACCCCCAATCCTGCCTCTACCATTGTCATGATTGCGTAATCATCGTGAATGGTATACTGAATATTTGGTTCAAGCTTTTGCGCGCGAAAAGCATTGATAGGTTCGCTGTAATGTCCCTCCTCCAGCAAAATAAAAGGATCATTCGCGATTTCGCTGAGCCTGATCTTTTTATGCGTCGAAAAAGGATGTTCTTTCGGCAAAACAGCAAGCATTTCCCCTTTCTTGATGGGAACGGTTTTTAAATCGCTGACAGCAGGCGGCGTAATAAAACCAAAGTCCACCTCACCGGTTTTGATCCATTCAGAAATCGAGCTGTAATCGCCCTGATGAAAAAGGAACTTTACCTGCGGATAAAGCGCTTGAAAACCGCTGATCAGCTGTGGCATCCAATGACAAGTAACACTGGATATAGTCCCCACACGGATGATTCCTGTCTTAAGACCTTTAACCTCATCGGCTTTTTCCTGCATGACACGATACTGTAAAATATACCGCTCTATAAACGGATATAGCTGCGCCCCCTCCAAGGTCAGCTTTACACCGACTCTGGAACGGGTCAACAATTTCATAGACAACTCGCTTTCCAAAGACGAGATCATCTGACTGACCGAGGACTGCGTATAGCCTAAGGCTTCCGCCGCTTTCGTAAAACTGCCTAATTCAATAATCTTCTGAAGTGCTAAATATCTGTTCATTTAATTAAATCGTCTTTCCTAATATTTATATTAAAAACATTCGTTTTACTTATTATATCACAGATGTTATAATAAAGTCAAGCAAATAAAACGGAATAGAAAATGGTGCCTCCGGCATATCACTATCCGAAAATCAGAAAGGAACGATCATCATATGGAAATCGTTGAATACCAAGAAAAATACAAAAAGGATTTTATTAAACTGAATACCGCGTGGGTAAAGCGGTATTTTTTCATGGAAGATGCCGATCGAGAGATTTTAGATCATGTAGATGAACGGCTGAACGAAGGCGCAATGATATATTTTGCCGTCTATCAGGACCGCGTACTGGCAACCTGTATGACAAAACCGCTGAGCGATTTTGAATGGGAAATATGCAAATTAGCCGCTGATGGTCAGTACACTGGAACCGGCGCCGGAAGCGCGGTTTTCAAGGCGTGCATGGACTACGCGATCCATCACGGCGCCCAGAAGCTGACGCTGATTTCAAACCGCTGTCTGAAGCCTGCGCTGCACATTTATGAAAAATTCGGATTTAAAGAAGTTCCCTTGAACAAAGCTTATTGGGGCTTTGACCGCGCTGACATTGAATTCGAATACCTTGTTTCGGACAATCGATCAGAAAACAGCGATATTTAAGTCTTTTATCAGAGAACCCCCGCCGTTAAATTCCTTAAAACGAAGTTGTGTTTTGTATCAATCTATGCTATAATATCCTAAAATTGATTTCCAAAATCTAAATGAAGCTAAAGGTTAAGCATTTCTTACCCATAACGCTCGGAGGATTGTTATGCATAAAATACTTATAGTTGAAGATGATTCATCCATTATCCGTACGCTGAGCGATTTTCTGCGCTCAGAGCAATTTGCCACCGATCATGTCAGCAGTCAAAAAGACGCGCTTACTAAAATTGAAAGCGACAAATTTGATCTGGTACTGCTGGATATATCGCTGAAAGAAGGCAATGGATTTGCACTTTGCTCCGCTATTAAACAGAAATGGGCGCTTCCAGTCATTTTTCTCACTGCTTCTGACGATGAATACAGCGTTGTGACCGGCTTGGATTTAGGTGCTGACGACTATATCGCCAAGCCCTTTCGACCGCGTGAACTGCTCTCCCGTATCCGCAGCGTCCTGCGGCGATGCGGAAAGAGCCAATCGGTAATTGAAATCGGTCAGTTTTCTGTTGACACTGAAAAAGGGACCGTTACCAAAAACGGCATTGAACTCGGCTTATCCGCACTGGAATACCGGTTATTACTGGTATTCTTAGCCAATCGGGACACAGTGCTTTCAAGAAGCAGACTGCTGGAGGAAATATGGGATGTCGCGGGCGATTTTGTCAATGACAATACCCTGACTGTCTACATCAAACGGCTGCGGGATAAAATAGAGGACGACCCGCAGTCGCCAATTCTCATCCGAACGGTTCGCGGATTGGGCTATAAGCTATGCGGTAATCCGGCGGATGAGCCTACAGAAAGGAGATAATCCCGTGAAACTGCTCCGAAATCCTGAGGTCAAGCATTTAGCAGCGCTTTGCCTGCTGATGACCGGTCTGTTTACCATCATCGGCCTTTGTGTTACTCTTGCCGCCGGCTTGCTTCTGCTCCTTTTGGGCTTGTTTTTTACCTTGTTCTTCCTGCTGGATGCCGCGCGCCGATATCGACATTTAGCATGCCTTGCCGCTGAGCTGGATGAAATTCTGCACGGCGCTTCCTCTATCCAGCTTTCTCGATATAATGAGGGCGAGCTGAGCCTTTTGCAAAATCAACTGACCAAGATGATTTTGCGCCTTCAGGAGCAAAGTCAGCAGCTTGCCGATGAAAAAAACAAACTATCTGATTCTATTGCAGATATTTCTCATCAAATCCGCACACCGCTGACCGCCGTACACTTACTCCTTTCTTCTATGGGCAGCGGAAAGCTTACGCCCGAAGCTCAGCTTGAAAGCCTTCGTGAAATGAACAAGCTGCTTGCGAAAATCGATTGGCTGGTCAGTTCTCTGCTGAAAATTGCCCGTTTGGATGCCGGAACAGTTTCCTTCCGATCAGACGTAATTGCTTTTTCCGATCTGATCAGTCGGGTGTCAGCTTCGCTTGCGGTTTTGATGGAACTAAAGGGTCAGATATTACATACTGAGCTTTCGGGAAGCTTTACCGGTGATTTACACTGGACAGAAGAAGCTGTAAGCAATATCTTCAAAAACTGCATTGAACACATGGAAACAGGCGGCATACTATCGGTCAGTGCCCTTGAAAATCCGCTCTATTCAGAACTGATTATCGCAGACAACGGCTGCGGCATTGATCCTGACGATCTTCCTCATTTGTTCGAACGCTTTTATAAAGGGAAAAACGCTTCCGACCAGTCAATTGGCATCGGTCTTGCGCTTTCCCGAATGATCATTATCCGTCAGAACGGCACCGTTACCGCTCAAAACCGACCGGAGGGCGGCGCTCTCTTTACCATCCGATTTTACAAACAGGTGATATAGCTTTTGAAGGCGCCCTCGGCTTGTTTACAACCCTTAGATTAAAGCGCCTTGCGGCAGCGCGCTCCGCAAGCCCAAACAACTTAGACTGATCTTTTATTTTCCAAATGTGACAAAATTGTAATGTAAGAGTCATTTTACTGTCACCTTGACCTGCTATACTATGTCCATAAACGAAATAAAGGAGTATGATGAATACAATGGAAATCCTAAAGGTCGAACACCTAAGCAAAATTTACCGGTCAGGTGAAAATGAGGTCAAAGCACTGGATAATATATCCTTTTCAGTGGAAAAAGGACAGTTTCTTTCCATTATCGGTCCCTCCGGTTCAGGCAAATCCACCTTACTGCATATATTAGGCGGCGTAGATAAACCTACTTCCGGAACGGTTATGGTAAACGGGCAGAATGTCTATGCGCAGAACGAAGAGCAGCTTGCTATCTTTCGCCGCAGAGAGGTGGGACTGATCTATCAGTTCTATAATTTGATTCCAGTGCTGAATGTAACCGAAAATATTACGCTGCCCGTGCTTATGGACGGACGAAAAATCAATAACGCGAGACTTCAGGAACTCTTGGGAATTCTGAAGCTGAACGGACGGGAAAATCATCTGCCAAGTCAGCTTTCAGGCGGACAGCAGCAGAGGGTATCCATCGGCAGAGCACTGATGAACGCGCCTTCGGTAGTGCTCGCCGACGAGCCGACCGGAAACCTTGATTCGCAGAACAGCCATGAGATCGTGGAACTGCTGAAATACTCCAATCAAAAGTACAATCAAACCCTTATCGTAATTACCCATGATGAACAGATCGCCTTGCAGGCAGACCGGATCATTTCTATCAGCGACGGAAAAATTACCCGTGACGAGGTGATCCGCAAATGAATATCATCTCCCGTTATACGGTCAAATCTCTGAAAAAGAATAAAATTCGTACTTTGGTGACGATCATCGGTATTATTCTTTCGGTTGCCATGTTTACGGCGGTCACAGAAAGCATTGCCAGCGGACAAAAATTTATAGAAAACATTACAGCCGAGAATGTAGGCGTTTTCCATGCTTTTTTCAAAAATTTTACCTCCGATGAGGTCAAAGCATTACAGGAAGACAGTGAAATCGATCAAGTCGTCACCCGTCAGAATATCGGATATGCCCTGTTCGGCAGCAGTAATGAGGATAAGCCTTACCTGTTCATCGGCGGTATGTCTGAGGGCTTTGATCAGCTTGTATCCATTCATCCCAAGGAAGGCAGACTTCCTCAAAATAACCGTGAACTACTGATTCCCGAACATGTCTACACCATTGGCGGCGTAAATCTGAAGGTGGGCGATCAATTGACGCTGGAGGTAGGCAATCTTATGGATGATGATGGGCTGGTAATGCAGGGTGGAAATTTTCATACCTCAACCCTTGAAAATACCCGAACCGTCACCTATACGGTAGTCGGCATTTACGCAAGACCCGATTCTCTGATCGAGGATTCCCTTTCCGGCTACACAGCGCTGACGCTGGAGGACGCTGACGGAACCGATCATTATACCGCCTATTTCACTCTGAAAAAGGTAGGCAACGCCTACAAATATCAGGCTGCGCATCATTATGATGACAGTGAAATACGCTTCAACAGCGATTTTCTCTACTCTCAGTTTGTCACAAATGATATTTCCTATGCCACCATGATCGGCGGCTTCATGGCCATTCTAATGGGTCTGATCATGTTCGGTTCAATCGCGCTGATTTATAATTCGTTCTCTATTTCAGTCAGCGAACGTACCAAACAGTTTGGTCTGCTCAAATCGATCGGCGCAACCAAGAAGCAAATTTTGCACAGCGTGCTGTTTGAAGCTATTGTACTCTGTTTGGTTGGAATTCCTTTGGGACTGCTTTCGGGCTGTGTAGGTATCGGCGTCACCTTTTGGCTGCTTCGGGACACCTTCAGCGTATTCCTCAATACCGGTGAAGTTGTATTGAAACTCAGCGTAGCGCCGTGGGCGCTGATTTTGGCGGCGATTGTCAGCATCGTAACGGTACTCATTTCCGCTTATATTCCTGCCAGACGGGCGGTCCGCATCAATACCATTGATGCTATCAAGCAAAGCAAGGATATAAATATCAAAGCCAAACAGGTAAAAACCTCCAAGCTGACTTATAAATTGTTCGGTTTTCCAGGCACGCTTGCTTCGAAAAATTTTAAACGCAGCAAGAAGAAATACAAAAGCACGGTAGTATCCCTTTCGCTCAGTGTTTTACTCTTTGTTTCCGCCTCTTCTTTTACAAATAATTTGCTTTTATCGGCCAATAACGTGGATACCAGCACCAGCTTTGATATTGTCTACTATGAGAACAGCAGTGATTTTACAAAGCTGCGTGAACAGATTCCGCAAATCTCACAAAAGCTGAGCTCCGCAGCATATGTGACCGGCAGTAGCTATTTCTACACTGTTAACGATTCTATAGATTGGCAGATCAATGCTTCCCTGCTGACAGGCAATCAAAGCGACTTCTTTAACCAGACGGACGATCCTTCGACCGTTTCTTTTGTGGATCTGAACGTCCTATTTATTGACGATTATACCTATGAAAGCTGGCTCGGTCAATTAGGACTGAATGCCCAAAAGTTCATGGATAAAGAGAATCCGATCGGTCTTTTTGACAACCGTGCCTATTATTACGAAGGATTCAAATTGCAGGAAACCAATCTGCTGAAGGAAGAGATTTCAGACTTTGCTTTAACTTATTACATCCCCAAAGCCATAGAAGGCTACCACTATGCCGATATTGTCTATGACAGCGATGGCGCGAATGATTTTTATTATCTTTATGTTTTGGATGATGTATATCAAAACGGTTATTCAAGGGATGATCTGAACGAAAGCAATTCTCTTAAGCTGTCCAAAGAAGATGCCATGGAAAAGCTAACAGTTGCGGTAGGCGGATACCTTATCGGTGACTCACTCCTTGGGATTAGAGGTCCCTCTCTTTATTTCCCAGCCAGCGCTGCCGAGCATCTGCTGAAAATGAATAATTTTAATACCACCGCTTTTATCTATCTGAACAGCGACCGGCATAACGAAAGCTATGCGGAAATGTGCGAGCTGCTGCAAAATGAAGGAATTCCTACTTCAAGACTTTCGGATTACGCCGCCAGCCAAGAAACTGTGCGGGCACTGATTACCGTCATTACTGTATTTTCGTACGGATTTATCGTCCTGATTTCACTTATTGCCCTTGCCAATGTATTTAACACCATTTCTACAAATTTCCTGCTTCGAAGACGTGAGTTTGCCATGCTGAAATCGGTGGGGATGACCGGACGGGAATTCCGACGGATGCTTAATTTTGAATGTATCATGTATGGTATAAAGGGACTGATCTATGGTCTGTCCGGTTCTCTGCTGATTTGCTTTTTAATTTACACGGTCGCCCAAAACAGCGGAGAGGTTCAATTTACCCTCCCATGGTTGAGTATTCTGATCGCGGTTATATCGGTATTCGCGGTTGTATTTTCGACCATGATTTATCAGCGGCAGCGGATGAAAAAGGAAAATCTGATTGATACGCTGAAAAATGAAACGATTTGAGAAAAATACAGTTTTTTGCTAATACAACTTGACAAATCTCTTCCGCCATGCTATAATGAATAAAAAATAAACCGTTGAAGCGGGAAGATGGATGATGATGCTCCTACAGAGAGTCTGCGTGGGTGAGAAGCGGACAGAAAACAAATCATTCTATGGGCCGCTGAGGGCGCAGGGAAAGGTTTCTTTATATAAAAGACAGCCAAGTATACTGCGACGCTGTGGTATGCGTCAGTTACCAAGGATATGTCTGTATCCTGTGGATCAGTTCCGGGATATACAGTATCCCTAAGCGCACAGCCTTTGCTGTGAATCAAGGTGGCACCGCGAGTTTGACTCGTCCTTGACTATTGTCAGGGACGAGTTTTTTGTTTGCTGGCAAATCTATTATAACAGGCAGGATATAATCATGTACCCAACTTTAGATGCAGCCAAAACGCTGGCAGAAAGTCATCTTTATCAGATCATTCCGATTAGCTGCGAACTATACGCCGATCAGACAACGCCTATTGAAATACTCAGGCGGCTGAAACAGGTGAGCCGTCACTGCTTTCTTTTAGAATCGACAGAGGATAACCAGAAATGGGGACGTTATTCCTTTCTCGGCTTCGATCCGAAAATGGAATTGACCTGCCGAAGCGGAAAAATGAACATTCAGGCAGGCACCTCCCTTTCCTTTGAAACCGATCATCCCGGTCAAATGATCCGACAAATCCTTGCAGACAATAAAAGTCCGAAGCTGGAAGGACTGCCGCCTTTCACCGGCGGTTTGGTGGGTTACTTCGCTTACGACTATATCAAATATGCCGAGCCTACTCTGAAGCTGGACGCTGAAGATGAGGAGGGCTTCAAGGATGTAGACTTGATGCTCTTCGACAAAGTAATCGCCATTGACCACTATCGGCAGAAGATCACGCTGATAATCAACATTCGGCTTTCTGAATTGGAAACCGAATATCATCGGGCAGAAATGGAGCTGAACCAGTTAAAAGCACTGATTTACAGAGGTATCCCACAGAATACCAAACCAGGCAGAATGACCTCTCCCCTTCGTCCGCTTTTTGACAGCGCCGCTTACTGCGATATGGTGGAGAAAGCCAAGCATTTCATTCAAGAGGGCGATCTGTTTCAAATTGTTCTATCCAATCGTCTGGAGGCCGCATTTGAGGGCAGTTTGCTGAACGCATACCGGGTGCTTCGTACCACCAATCCTTCGCCCTATATGTTCTATTTTTCCAGCGATGACATTGAAATTGCCGGCGCTTCTCCCGAAACGCTGGTAAAGCTGGAAAACGGCGTCCTTCACACCTTCCCTTTAGCTGGCACTCGCCCCAGAGGAAAGAACGAAACAGAGGATCAAACACTGGAAGCCGATCTGCTTTCAGATGAAAAAGAACGTGCGGAACATAATATGCTGGTCGATCTTGGGCGGAACGACATAGGCAAAATCAGCCGATTCGGCAGCGTAAAAGTGGAAAAATACATGTGCATTCAGCGCTACTCTCATGTCATGCATATAGGCTCCACGGTCTGCGGGGATATTCGGCGGGACTGCGACGCGCTCTCCGCGATAGATGCCGTACTGCCTGCCGGTACACTGTCCGGCGCGCCTAAGCTGCGTGCCTGCCAGATTATTAATGATCTCGAAAACAATAAACGGGGCATCTACGGCGGCGCCATCGGCTATATTGATTTTACAGGTAATCTGGACACCTGCATTGCCATTCGACTTGCCTTTAAGAAAAACGGAAAGGTGTTCATACGATCAGGCGCCGGTATCGTTGCCGACAGCATTCCCGAAAAGGAATATCAGGAGTGCATCAACAAAGCAAAAGCGGTAGTCCGCGCGTTAGAGATTGCGGAGGAGGAACTAAGCCATGATTTTATTGATTGATAACTATGATAGCTTTTCCTACAATCTTTTTCAGTATGTAGGCTCGCTGAATCCGGATATCCGAGTGATTCGAAATGATGAGATGACAGTTGATGAAATTTACGCGCTTTCCCCTTCTCATATTTTACTCTCACCCGGTCCCGGTTATCCGAAGGATGCCGGTGTCTGCATTAAAGCCGCTTATACGCTTGGAAAAGAAATTCCAACACTGGGCGTATGCTTAGGTCATCAGGCTATTTGCGAGGCCTTCGGCGGCAGAATCGTTCATGCCGCCCACTTGATGCACGGCAAACAGTCAACCGTCACGCTGGACAAAAGCTGTCCCCTCTTCGCCGGTCTGCCAGATCAAATCCCTGTTGCCCGCTATCATTCACTGGCAGCGGAAGAGACCTCCCTACCAGATTGTCTGCGTGTCACCGCCCGCACGGCTGACGGAGAGATCATGGCGGTCATGCATCAAAGCTATCCTATATATGGCGTACAGTTTCATCCCGAATCTATTCTTACCCCCGACGGAATGACTATTATCCAAAATTTTCTTAAAATTAAATTAAATTAAATTTGAAAGGAAGCAATATCAATGATTAAAGAAGCAACCATTAAATTAACCAACCGCGAAAATTTGACCTATGATGAAGCGGTAACGGTTATG
>CAZMTU010000030.1:0-1130 GCA_964569225.1 uncultured Lachnospiraceae bacterium
ATTGTAATTGCCGTTTGTTATGAAATACTCGATAATAATATCGAACTTGCTGCTACGCGTCAGAGCAAATCCGGCCTTCTGAAGCAGTTCCCTTGTATCGTCCAGACTCAACTCCAAGGCGATCGCAAAGGCAATAGCCGTTGTTTTACTGGGATGATAATTGTTGTCGCTGCGTATCTTTGAGAAAAGTTTCCGATCCACATTTGCCTTCTTATAACATTGGCTGTCCGTCATTCCCTTTTCATCAATCTTCCGGAGCAGCATTTCCGAAAAGCTCTCATCTATCTGTTTTACAACATCCTCTAACGACATTGCCTTTGGCATCATAATTGCCTGCGGGTAGGGGGCAGTGGGTGCAGATGGTTCTCCGGTTTCGTCCTCATCAGGGAGAATACAAGTTTCAGCTAAAAGAGTGCTTTCTCCCCATTCATCCCGGTGAGATCGGTTGAATTCAAAGTGGATATCGACATACTTATCATCAATGTAAGAAGCAATATCCGTAAACAGTTTTTCGCTGATCTGAAAAGCTGCCTTATCAAAGACAACGATATAGACAAGTATGTCATGCTCGATAAGGAAAGAAGTAGTAATGTCTACCGCCACATGCAGTGCCTGGTCTTTCGGGTATCCATACACACCGCTGGAGATAAGGGGAAACGCAACGGATTCGCATCCGTTTTCAATAGCGAGTCTTAGAGACTCCCTATAGCAGCTCTCCAGAAGCTCTTTTTCGCCGTCCTGACCGCCTTTCCACTTAGGACCTACTGTGTGGATTACAAAGCGGCAAGGGAGCTTGTAGGCGCCTGTAAGTTTTGCCTGACCTACTTTACAACCACCGAGTTTCATACACTCTAACAGTAAGCCTTTGCCGGCAGCCTTGTGTATGGCGCCGTCTACACCGCCGCCACCGAGCAAGGTGAAATTGGCTGCGTTGACTATGGCATCGCAGGTCAGTTTGGTAATGTCGTTTCGTATTATTTGTAGTGGCATATCGTACTCCTTTAAGAAGAAAAAAGGGACTCAAGCAAATTGCGTTTACCTGAGTCCCTTTGAAATACTTTATCTCAAGCCGGAAGCTCCGCTTTCGTCGCCTTCCATCATGTTCTTCAGGAAGGTCTCCATGAAGTCGA
>CAZMTU010000030.1:1230-21554 GCA_964569225.1 uncultured Lachnospiraceae bacterium
TCTGGGTTGCACCCTTCCAGTCCTCGGGGGCTGCGTCTACGCCAGAGTTGATCACTTTAACAGCTTCGTTAAAGGCTTCCAGTCCGTCACGCATCTTCTTGATGTCTTCCTCCAGACCAGACCGATTCAGATACAGTACATTTTCCATTTGCTTTTCCTCCTTAGTTCGTTTCGGAAATGTAATTTACTTGCGCATCCAAGCGCATAAGTACAAGTTTTACCGCAGGCCAGAGGCTCCGCTTTCGTCGCCTTCCATCATGTTCTTCAGGAAGGTCTCCATGAAGTCGATCATACCCTGAACGGACTCGGGAACATCCTTGGTCAGAGCAGATCTCAGCTCATTGTAGCGCTCCATGTAGGCCGTCTGGGTTGCACCCTTCCAGTCCTCGGGGGCTGCGTCTACGCCAGAGTTGATCACCTTAACAGCTTCGTTAAAGGCTTCCAGTCCGTCACGCATCTTCTTGATATCTTCCTCCAGACCGGACCGATTCAGATACAGTACATTTTCCATTGTTGTTACCTCCGCTTTGATTATAGTTTTTTGTCGTACTTACTATGGAATGTGTCTTTAGCTTTCTGCAAGCAATCTCTTAAATGCTTTAGGTAAGAGATGTGTGCATTGAGATCTTTCTTCCAGGAATCATCATAGTTCTTAAAGAAGGCGTCAGCACCGTTGGTTTTCCACGCTTTTGTTTTCAGTTCGTCTATCGACTTGGATAAATCACGAACGGCGTCTTCCAGTGTGGCGATGGATTCATCGTACACCCTTTTGGCCTCATCCAGAACATCTAAGTTTATTTTTACCTCTTTAGCCATATGTACCTCCTTAAATCAAGGGGGCAGTAATGTCCGGATCCAGTTCTGCCGCAATCTTACGATGTTTATTCGCTTCTGTTTCCTCTCCGGCCGCATCATAGATAATTGCAGCTGTAAGATGGAATATCGCAAAGTCTGATTTGACAGCAATCAGGTATTCGGCAATTTTCTTTGCCTCATTGATGTTGCCCAGTTGATACTCACAGAGGGCGCGATACATATACAGGTCAACCTGCTCGGGATGCTCCAAACAGGTTTTCTTTAATCCTCCCGAAGCAGATTTGAAGTGCTTGTCTGCAGCGTCTTTCTGTCCCATCTTGCTTTCAGCGAGAGGTTTGAAATACCATGTTGCATAATACTGAGAGGTTTCTTCGCCAAGATCCTGTATGGCATTGCAATAGTAAAGGGCCTTTTCAAAGTCCTGTTTAGCAAAGTACAAGCTATACATCATGGTAAGTACATCTACATTTTTTATTTTGAACTGAATCATCCTCACCCCAAGAATTATGTAGGTTTGTCTGACTTGGGTATATTATATCACTTTCATCTGCTTTATTATCAATAGCAGGTGCAACTACCGAATTTGCAAATCCGCTGATCGGCACTAATGTACCGGCGCCGCCGAATTTACCGAGTTGATCGAACCATCCCAACGCAGTCAATACAGCGGTCAGAAAAACCAACGTAGAGGATACCAACATTTTGACGGTATCTTCGGACAGCCCCATTTTTCCGTATCCCCAGAAGAAGAACTGTCCCAGCAGACAAATGGCTCCGCCCACCAGAAATGCCTTGCAGCAATCAAGAATCAGCGGGGATTTTTTTGCGGTTTTTTCGGCATACTGGATGTATGCGGTTTTTTGAACGCTCATAATGATATATTTCCTTTCGGTTATCGGTTTTGCTATCATTGTGTGCCAAAACTTAGAGGATATACCTGAACAGCTGCATGCAATTTTTGGTATGAATCTGCTGTTAAATAAAGGATTATCTGATGTACTTGCAACTTTCTTTGTAAAAATCTTTTTTATCTATTGCATCTGATAAAAAAATATGATAAAATAAAATGGTTACAGAAAAAGCAGAGGTCAGATATGAGATTTGGAATCCCTGAGTATATTTTCTCTGATATTTTTCAGATTACGCCGTCCTTTCTTCAGTCATTGAGGATTCGGCTGCTGATCTGTGATATTGACAATACGCTCGTTCCCTATGAAATTCCGGAGCCTACGCCAGAAATTGATTGCTGGATGGCGGCGCTTTCGGATCATGGAATTAAAGTGGTGTTTGTTTCCAATAACCACCCTCCCCGTGCGGAGCGATTCAACCGATCGCTTGGGTATCCGGTTTACGCCGATGCCAAAAAGCCGCTGACAATGGCACTCACTAAGGCGCTCAAAACCGAAGGAATCCCCCCTTACGAAGCCGCCGCACTGGGCGATCAGATTTTCACCGATGTGCTGGCAGGACAGTTTTCCGGAATGCACACGTTTCTGGTGCCGCCCATCAAAGATAAAACCACATGGTTCTTTCGAGCAAAACGTTTTTTAGAACAGCCCTTTATCGCTTCATATTTTAAAAAACATCCCGACGAAGGACTTTATACCTGCTGGAAAGCTAAAACAAGGGGTAAAAAAACTTGATTAAATTAATAAAAGAAAATATGTATTTAAGCGATCAAATTGTAATTTGCATAGGAGGAGATTGAATGAGTGCAACCTTTGGCCCCAGCGGAAATTCCCGCTCATTCTATGACGCGGGCAAAAAACACACCTATGAAGAACCGAAATGGCTGCATGAAATGGGTCTGGACGCGTATGAATATCCTGCCGGAAACGGCATTACAGGATCCATTGCTACTTTTGAGAAAATCGGAAAGGAGGCTGCGGCATACGACATTGCGCTTTCCTTTCACACGCCTTATTTTATCTCTCTTTCAGGAATCGATCCGGAAAAACGGCTGAAAAGCATTGACTATATTTCCAAGTCAATAGCCGCCGCGGAAGCAATGGGTGCCGACACCATTGTCATTCACGCAGGCAGCGCTTCTAAAATCGACCGGACTGAGGCGGTACGGCTCGCAAAAGATACGCTGTATAAAGCGCTGGAAGCACTGCCTGAAACCAAGGTTCGCTTTGGCGTGGAAACCATGGGAAAGCTGAATCAGTTAGGAACGCTGGAAGAGGTACTGGATATCTGTTCTATCTCTCCCCGGCTCTGTCCGATTGTTGATTGGGGACATATGAATGCCCGCAACATTGGCGGGCTGTTTCAAGGTGTGGATGATTACAGGCGGGTGTTTGACTTGATCGGTCAGAAGTTAGGCTATGAATACGCTAACCGTCTGCATTGCCATTTTTCTAAAATTGAATATACTGCCGCGGGAGAGAAAAGACATCTAACCTTCGAGGACACGCAGTTTGGTCCGGATTTTGAACCGCTTATGGAGGCTATTTTCAGGGACGGCTATTCGCCCCGGCTGATTTGTGAATCCGCTGGAACTATGGCTGAGGATGCGCTTACCATGAAGCGGTACTATCAAGCTCTGTCAAATTCCCTCTAAGCAGCCAAGAGCTTTTTATTTATAAATAGATAAAACAGAATTGAAAAGAGGAATATTTTATGGGAAAAAAATCCAAATTGTTATCAATGCTGGCCCCAGAAGCGGATGCGCTGCTGGTTACGCATAAAAAAAATCAATACTATCTGACCGGATTTGATTTTGATGACGGCTATGTGCTGGTCACTAGAGAAAAATCCTATTTACTGACTGATTTCCGCTACATTGAAGCCGCCCGTGAACAGACTGATCCTGATTTTGAGGTCATGACTATACCCTCTAATCTAAAGGAAATGTTTCACGATCTGCTGACAAGTAACCATGTTCATACGGTAGCCTTTGAGGAAACTCACCTTTCTTATGCCGACGAGGGTCGCTTTGAGCAGCTTTTGGAAGGCTTCAATCTCATTCCATCCTGCGGAGTAATTGAAAAAATGCGTATTCATAAGGATGAGCGAGAAATTGAAAATATCATTCATGCGCAGCGGATCGCAGAAGCCGCTTTTCAACATATTCTTGATTATATTACCCCCGACCGCACTGAAATAGATGTGGCACTGGAATTGGAATTCTTCATGCGCTCGCACGGCGCGAAATCAGTTTCCTTCGATACGATCGCCGTTTCAGGCAGTGCCTCCTCCCGTCCTCACGGGGTTCCCCGCCCCGTTAAACTGGAATCAGGCTTCCTGACTATGGATTACGGCGCGCTATATAACGGCTACTGCTCAGATATGACCCGCACCGTAGTGGTAGGTAAATGCACGGATGAAATGAAACGCGTTTATGAAACGGTGCTTGCTGCACAGACCGCTGCTATTGAGGCCTATGCCGTAGGAAAAACCGGTAAAGAATTGGACGCGGTCGCCAGAAGAATCATTTATGACGCAGGCTATAAGGGATGCTTCGGTCACGGGCTGGGGCATGGCGTTGGGATGGATATTCATGAAGCTCCCCGCGTCAGTGCAATCAGTGAAGCAGTCATAGAACCGGGACATGTGGTGACCTGCGAGCCGGGCATCTATTTAGAAGGCAAATTCGGCGTACGAATCGAAGATATGGTGATTTTTACCGCCAAAGGCGCAACCGATATTACACTGGCACCCAAAGAGCTGATCATCATTGATTGATTCAGAATCTCGGAATAATCAAATTGTATAAAATCTTTTTAAATGCTTTATTTTTCACTTTTAAAATTTTTTTTGAAAAAAGCTTGCAAAATCGTGAAAAATATAGTAAAATAAATTAGTTATCTATAAACTTTTGGAGGTACAAATATATGGCAGCAATCACAGCCGGAGATTTCAGAAACGGCGTAACATTTGAGATGGACGGAAAGGTCATGCAGGTAATTGAATTTCAGCATGTCAAGCCAGGAAAGGGCGCCGCATTCGTCCGGACTAAAATGAAAAATGTTATTACAGGAGCCGTTACCGAAACTTCTTTCAACCCTACTGCTAAATTCGAAACCGCTTTTATTGAAAGAAAGGATATGCAGTATCTGTACAACGACGGTGAACTGTACTATTTCATGGATCAGGAAACTTATGATCAGATCCCGATCAACGCAAGTGTAATGCCTGATTCTTTTCAATTTGTTAAGGAAGAAATGATCTGTAAGATTCTTTCTTACAAAGGCAGTGTGTTTGGCGTGGAACCGCCTACATTTGTTGATTTGGAAGTAACCGATACCGATCCCGGATTTGCAGGCAATACCGCTACCAATACCTTGAAACCTGCCACGCTGGAAACAGGCGCTTCTATCAAGGTACCGCTCTTTATCAGTGTGGGCGATAAGATTCAGATAGACACCAGAACCGGCGAATATCTGTCCAGATCCAAAGGTTGATTATCATGTCAGGCTGCCTGTTACGCTTTATAATGGGCAGCTTTTTTTCTGAAAATTAAAGGATGGATAACAGAAAAGTTGAGTCATCTGAAAAAGATTGACCTGATATTTCTGCTTTGGACCCTTTGATCCGACCCAAAATGAGTTTTAACTCATTTTATAACTATTGATGCCGTCTTACAGCAGCAGAAGGGAGATTATTATGACAATTTCTGAAAAAGTAGCGCATTTAAAAGGCATTATGGAAGGACTCAGCTATCCTTCCGATACCCCCGAAGGAAAACTTTTTTATGCTATTTCCGACATTTTGGCTGATCTTGCGCTGTCGGTGGATGACCTTGAAAAGTCGACCGAGCAGCTCCATAATTATGTAGAAGAATTGGATGAAGATTTGGGTGATGTGGAAGAATATCTCTTTGTTACCGATGAAGATGACGAAGACGATGATTATATGGACGAGGAGCCCGATGAGGATGAGGAGGAAGATGAGGACAGCGAGGACGTTTACGCGTTGGAGTGTCCAAGCTGCGGAGAAACCATCTATCTGGATGAATCTCTGTTAGATGAAACAGACATTCTTTGCCCTAACTGTCATGAATCCATCTCTTTTACCATCGAAGATGAAGATAATCCGGATATTTACTCTACTGACAAACCTGAATACAACGATCAATGCAGCGACTGATATACAGATTATAGCCCTTGCCGATACAAACAATTGTAACAACGGGAGATTAAAGCAAAAATTCCCTCCTGAACAGCCTTTATGTTCAGGAGGGATACTTTTATGAACTGTTAACTCGTGGTAAAGACGGACAGAAAGACGATTTTAGATCGACCCAAGATGTTAGAGAGAATGAAAGTTTATTCAACAGTTCAGGAAAGTCTTTTATTGAAGCTCAAACCGAAACACCTGACGTTCGGTATAAATTGCTTCCAAAACACCGTGACTCAGTCTTGTATACCGATACTCTCTGAATCGAACGCAAGTACCGTTTGCTTTCAGCGCAAATTGAAGATGCCCGGAAGAATAAGAAAATGTGTAACTTCCAAGAGACCCCTTTTTTTCAGTCATATAGCCACTAAAATGAATCGAAGTTCCATATGAGTCGGTGATACAAATTGTCAGATTCGTATCTCGCAGAATGCTCTTATCGTCTAATGTATTCAAATCCAAAATTCTAAGTTCTCCATTACTAATATCACGGTAATCAAAAGCAATGTTCGAATACTTGAAATCAAGCGGTTCATAATACAGGTAATTCTCAGCATATCGATGGTATGACCCGCCGTGTGCAATTCCTTCCAGAATCAACTCAGGCTCTTCCGAAAGCCGATCAATTGGCAGACGGTAAAGGTTGCACTTGATTTCATAAATAATAAAATTCAGTTCAAGATTCTCCAATGAAACCGCTTCCATATCATCCATATAGTAAAGATATCCATTTTTAATATAAAAATAAGGATTTGCGTCCTGCTTCGCTCCGTAATCAGGATTTCGACCGGTCATATCAAATTCCAGCCGCATATCAGAAAAATCCAGCGCGACGCTGTAAAGCTTAAATATATCTGCCCAAATATACAGGCGATCATTGGTAACTCCTAACAGATCAAAATCATTGGCATAGGGCTGATCCGCGTCCGGAGAAAATTCTGTCAGTTCGATCAACTCACCGCATGATTTGCTCAAGCGGTATAACTTATTTTGATCAGTTTTCAGATAGAGCCAATCTCCGTAAGTGAGAATTGAACTGACCGTATTCTTAAAATCATCCAGAACAGTTGACTGCTCCCCATTCCACAAATTATACCGCCGCACGGATGTACATCGGGTTTTGAAATTATAGGTTGTATAATACAGAACGGGCGCCTTGCCTCCTTCATGAAAATCAAGTACCGTTGAATCAATTGAAGCGATATAATTACCGGTATATGCCGGACAGCTTGAGTTATCAGGGTGAGTACATCCTGGTTTGAAACAAAGAACCGTATATTCATTCTCATTCACTGTTTCATCAACCGGGTAATAATATAATTTGTTGCCCCAACCAGTAATACAATAGTTGCCGCTTACCGACTCGGCGTTCCAAAAATCGCCATACGCCATCAGTTCGTCCGCTTCAGTTCGCATTCCCTCCACAGCGTTACTGTATAGAAACGGATTGCCTACCGGTATAATCTTGTCCTGCGCTTCCGGAGGCAAAAGAACCTCCGAAGGATTACCCGAATAGCTTTTGATCAATTCCTGATTTAACGGAACCTCTCCGGCGGTTTGGCATCCTGAACTAATCAAGCAAGCCGCAAATAGAATGGCTGTAATGATTTTTTTCATATCGATTCTCCTTTTCATTAATTGTAGTGTCCAAAAGATATTTCTAACACTGTACACAGTCAAACGCTTTGGTTTGTATTTATATTATAGAATGACCATGTTATGGAGTTGTAATGAAAAACAGCTCATTTAAATTTTTTATAAAATAACCGTTACAGTAGTGCCAACCCCTTGTTTAGAGAAAAAACGCATAACGCCGCCATGGGATTCCACAATTCGCAAACAAAGGCTAAGCCCCAGTCCCGTACCTCCGTCCGCCCTGCTGCGTGATTTATCGGTACGGTAAAAGGGCTCTGTAATATGCTGCAGTTGTTCATCTGTCATCCCCTTGCCGGTATCGTTCACAAAAAGTACGGTGCCTTCGATGCTTTTGCGGCACCCTATCGTTACGCTGTCAGCTTTTACGCAAGACTTAATCGCGTTATCGGTGAGATTATAGAGAAGCATATCCAGCAGTACCGCATCGCCCATAATATACATAGTTTCGCCGTCAGGAATTTCAGGCTTAATTTGTAAATTTACCCCTTTGCAGTTTGCTTTGACCATAAGCTTTTCAGCCACTGAACTCATTAATGGATATACAGATACCGGACTTCGCTTAATTTCATTATTGCGTATGAATGCGCTGTCCAACAGCTTTTCACTGATATGCTGCAGACGCTCCGCCTCGGAAAGGATCGTACCGGCGGCGTCAATTTTTTCCTCCTCGGAAAGCGTTGCTTTTTGAAGATACTCGGCGTAGCCCCGAATAGAAGTCAAAGGAGTGCGCAGTTCGTGTGCTAAATTGTCTACAAGTCCCTGCTTTTGCTGAGCGGTAAGCTTTAAATCATTCATTTGCGTACGGATTTGTCTTACCATGGCATTAAAGCTGTCTGCTAATTTAGCGAATTCGTCGCTGCCCTTCTGCTCCGCCAAACATTCATAATTTCCTGTGGCGATCATTTCTGTGGTTTTTTGCAGCCTTTCCAAAGGATAAGCCAATTTCCGAAGCACCCAAAATAAACAAACCGCCAAGAGCAGTGAAACGCCCAAATCAGTGAGCAAAAAAACGGTCAGCATGCTCTTAAACTCACGGTCGATACTGTCAATATTTTTTCCATAGGTAAGGCGGTATTTTCCGTCACAAAGATCATAGGTGATCAGAATATAACGAGTACCCGCCTTTCGGATCGCCAGATGTCCCGCAGAAGGACGTTCTATGATTTCTTCAAAAGAATTATACAGCTCTTCATCCCCCTCGGTAAAGAGCAAACGGGCATCGTGCCGCTTATAATAGCTTCCATAAACCTCCATAATAAGCAGGCTGCCATCTTTCTTTATACTGTCATCCAGGTCACTGCAGTCCTGTTCAAAGGCATTAGCCAACAACAACAATTCAATTTGAGCGGTATTTTGGGCTGATTTAATTTCTTTTCGGTAGGTAAAAACAGCCATAGATAAAATTCCGACACTTAAACAGATCAAAAAAAGCAAAAGGGTCAGCAAATAAGTTTTCTGCCAAAATTTCAACTTCATATTTCCAATCGGTACCCCATTTTGTAAACCGTTTTTATCCGGTCTTTCAGTCCTAATTTGGTGCGAAGCTGTTGAATATGTACATCCACTGTTCTGGAATCGCCCTCATAGTCATATTCCCAAACCAAGGATATGAGCTTCTCTCTGGAGAGCGCCAAATTTCGGTTACGAACCAACGCATTCAATAGCGCATATTCCTTGGGCGTCAGGAAAATTTCCCTATCGTCTTTAAAAACGCGCTTGCCGCGCATATCGATCTTTATATCGTCAAAACAGACGGTATCTTCTTTAGCACCGGTACGCCTGAGAACCGCTTCCACGCGGGCGATTAGTTCCAAAATTTCAAAGGGCTTTACAATGTAGTCATCTGCGCCCAAGCGCAGCCCCTTAAGCCGATCGTTTAAGCTGCCTTTAGCTGTAAGGAAAATAACAGGAACCTCAAAGCCCTGTTCCATCACCTCATAGCCGGACAAGCCGGGAAGCATCACATCTAAAATCATTAAATCAAATTTTTTCGCATTGCAGACTTCGAATACAGCCGATCCGTTGTATAACTGCGTACAGGTGTGACCTACAAGGCACAGGTTTTTCGCAATCAGCCGGTTAATGGCTATTTCATCTTCGACAATCAATATGTTCGCCATATGCTCACCTCACTGTTTCCATTTTGCCATAAAAATGTTATGAACTTGTAATGAAACGATCAGAATTTTATTTTTTATAGAACTGAACGTTTTATCCAATTTTCCGCCTGTACCAGCGCGTTTTTATACGCGGGTATCAAAAGCGTCTGCGCTTTTTCTGACGAAACCCATTTTGCTTCTTCAATTTCTGTTTTCGGAAAAATAACCGTACCGGCCGTTTCCGCTAAAAACAGTACAACATTTTTCTCTCCAATCGGACAAATCGGATAGTATACCTCCGTCCGAAATCCCTTTGCCGGGTAAACAGTAAGTCCTGTTTCTTCCGCTGTTTCCCGCAGCGCGGTTTGTATTTCTGTTTCTCCAATCTCCGCATGCCCTTTTGGAAAACTCCATGTATGTGAGCCGCACTGAAAGAGCAGCAAATACTCAATTCTTTGTTCATTTAGGTGATAAGGGATCACGCCGCAGGATTTATGGTAATAAGACTCTATTTGGATGTGAAAATACTGTTCCTGAAATCGTACCGCCGCTTCTATCTCTGCCTGATGAAGCCGAAGATCCGGAGGCGCCACTACCAGCTTATCCTCACAATCGTTCAAACGGTGGATCACTCCGATCACCCGTCCGGTGTATGATTGGACCGGACTGTCCACGCCTAACAGATATGCGTCCTGTGCTTCTCCGTCTCCGCCCATTTTATCTGGAATATAACCGTAATGAACAGGATAAACAAGTTCGGGATAATCAGGATGCGCGCTTCCCTTGGGGCGATCGACCTCTACAGTAACAATTTGACCGAGAAACGAGCCTATTTGCGCGTATCTTTCATTTTTATTCATCAAAAACTCCTTAATGGGTTTGTTTAAATCAACTACATTATAGCATAAAAGACGCCATAAAACAATCTGCACATAGAAAAGACTTCCTGTTCGATACAGGAAGTCTTTTCTGCTTTTCATGCTGCTTTTTCAATAATTGTAATATTCAACGGTTCAATGCTGGCTTGCTCATATACTATTTCGGTTATTTGAGCAATATCGCTTGGCAGCAGTCCCTCGCTGCGAACGATAATAGTTGCCGCGTCGTCACTGATAACCGCTACACATTCCTCAAAGCCCTTGGCTTTCATCAGCGTTTCAATATTCGCTTCATTTTCAATATCCTTTGCCATTTCTTCAATAGCGGCATATGCCTCGCTTCTGGCGTCTTCAGTAGCATCGGTGCTGGCGGTAATTTGATTCAGTACTTCTAAAGCCTCATCACGCGCTCTGGAACGGTCGATTTGCGCCATAGCAAAATAACTGTTATCCCCGCTGCTTGTACCTGTATCCGAATCCGATCCGCCATCCTGCGGTTGACCCGAGGTATAGTAATCAGGATTGTAATCCTTTCCCTCCGCGTTGGAGAAGAGCGCCCAGTTCAGCCAGACCGCTCCACCGATCAGCAATACCGAACCCATAACGATCAGATTGCGTTTCATGTTTTTCCGCATGGATTGACCCATTTTAGTAAAGCCTTCTTTAAACGGCGTAAGCTTGGTGTTCTCCGGATTCTCCGCTTTTATCAGTTTCATGTAAATTTCCTCCCGTAAAATCATTGTACTCTATTGTACGCGCAAATTTCTGGAAATATTACCCTCCGCTTACAAAAATTCGATTGGAGGACAAATGGAACAGTGCGCAAAGCATCTCGATTATTTCTTTCTGAATTTCCGGATCATCTCCCCCTTTACAAATGACTGCCACTCCCTTCACCTCTGGCGCTTCTCGAAATATGGTAACTGTTTCCTGCCCTCCGTCTGACTGCTTCAGTGTCAGATAATCATCACCGTCCTTTGCAAGCGACTCACTGTATCCTCTTTCTAACGTCAGCATGACGTGTACGCCTGAAACGCCGTCTACCTTGTCGATCATTTCTTCTAATCGCTCAGAAAGCGCTTTTTCATATGCTTCAAAGGAAAAATCTTCTTTGACCGACGCTGTTTCGCTGTTTTTTCCGGCTTGATTTCCCAATATCAGCAAAATAATACCTGCTGCCAATCCCAGTACCAACAATCCGATCCCTTTAACTGAACGGAGTTTTTCAATCAGTTCCTTCACAGCTTGTTTCCTTTCGTACACGGACGGTGCAGGCAAATTCATCGGTAAGCGTCCGACTGATTTCACCTTCATCGCAGTTATCGGTAATCACTACATCTATTGAATCAATCCGAAGAGCCGCCAGATCAGCCGTATCCAGTGTCAGCGTTACATAAATAGCTTCTCTTGGAATTCCGTAAACAGACGCTATTCGATCGCCTACATTTTTACTGAGCTGTTTTCCAAGCAGCGAAAGGTATGGAGAGTCCTCCCCTACTGTTTCTGACACTGTTTCATCGACGCTGAAGTGAATGTCACCTATTTCAGAAACAAGCGAAAGCATCGGTACTGTAAGTACCAACAGCATCGCTAACGCCGCAATATATTTTACATACTTTCGAAACCGTTCATCACTGAACTGAACGCAGAGCGCTGAAGCAACCGCTGCCATCATTACCGTTATCAGGTAGCTTCTTAAAGCGTTCATTGGGCATTTCCTATCCCTTCTTTTTTATTGAACCGTCATACCAGTGCATTGGCGGTGTGTATCAACATCGCCAGCGTAAACAGATAGAAAATAGAAAAGATTAGTATAATGGCAATCAGAAAGCCTACCAATTTCCCCGCTTCCTCTATGAGCGGCTTAACTGAGGTGGTCTGGAGAAGATCGGCTGCCACTCCGGACAGCGACAAACTATATTTACAGGTAAACAGCATTGCCAGCGGAAGCAGCGCGCAAAGCAGTAGCCCTACAATACTCACCAGGCCCGCAGTGCTTTTAACCAGCGTCAGGGATGCCGCCATCGTCCGAAGGCTGTCGCTTACTAATCCGCCGATCAGCGGAATTACATTAGAGGCGGCAAACTTAATGCTCCGCATACCAAGGCTGTCTGCGGCACTTGCAATACTGGTTTGGAAGGACATGAGCACCGTTATCAATGTCATGGCACCTACCAACAACGTAGTACAGATCTGACGGATAAAAGCGGTTACTGAACGCAAATTCATTTCCGGACAAAGCGAGGACACTAATGTAAGCGCAAAGGATATCTGAAGCAGCGGAAAAAGAAGCTGATAGCTTATTTTCTCTGACACGGTAAGCAGCAAACCGAACCACGCTGACTGAACCGCCGCAGTTCCCACATTAGCAGATAATAGAAAAATTCCGCCCATTGCGGCACTTATGCCCGTCATATAATCGTTGATTTGGCTGATGTAGCTGCGGGTCAGTTCAAACAGTGAATAAACTGAACTGTAAATCTCCAGTGCGGCGATCAGAAGCAGCGCGTACTCGAAAATAGGCGTTTTATCGCGGAGAAAAATATCGCCGCAGCGCTGCAATACGCCGCATACTAAGATAAGTCCCAAAAGGGACGCAAAAAGCCGAAGTCCCGCTCCAATGCCCTGCCTGAACAAATCACTACAAAGTCCGGCTAGATATTCACCATTGATTTTTCCTGCGATTTCTGTTTCATCCTTGCTTTCCTCCAGCCCTTCAGGCAGCATAGCCCGTACGTCCTCAGGAAGATTATCCAGCAATGAACTGTAATCATACATCTCATTTTGGGTTTGTGTGCTGTCTGCGTGAACCGGCAGGGCAAAGACGAACAGCAGACAGCAAAAAATCGGTATAAATCTGAATCGTTTTTTCATTCTGTTTGCATCAAACTGATTGCCAGCGCTAAAAGCTGTTTCAAAAGCGGTAACGACAATATGGCGATTTCACACTTGCCAAGCAGCTCCAGCTTGGCCGCCACCGCATTCTCACCGCAATCCTTGCACAGGTCTGCGGTAGTGGAACACAAAAAGGAAATGCCCATAGATTTAAATAGATAGGGCAAATATTCGCCAAAGGCGTCCAGTTCCATTTCCTTCAAATAATTCATCAGTGGAACCAATACCCCAACGGCTGCCAGTGTTACAAACAGTGTAAGACACAGCGACAGCGGCGGGGCATATTCCGGTCTGAACTGCCGAATAAGCAGTAAAAACAGACTGACCGACAGTACCAGTCCGCAGATGGCTGTCAGACTCATAATCCGAAAAGCGTGCGGATGGTTTGAAGTAGGTCGGATATTTCTTGAATCAGCATCAACATAATTATGACTACTCCGGCTACACTGACCAGCATCGCCTGCTCATCTCTTCCGGTCTTGCTGAGAATCTGACAGGCAACGCTAACCAGCAGCCCGATTCCGACCACCTTAAAAATCAGCCCAGCATCCATAAACTTCCTCCGGCTTACAAAAGAATCAGAACTGCCATAGCACCACACAACAGTCCCATTGAAGAAAAAATTTGTTTTTTTGCCGGAAATTCTTCTTTTTTGGACGCAATTTCTTTTTCCAACTGTTCCGCGGCATAATCGCAGTCTGCAATTTGTTCTTCATATGAAAGCGTCCCGAACCGGCGTGCGAATTCCTGAAGAATGGCATAGGTATCTGGAGATAAATTCAGCATTCCCTTTTTTTCTTCTATTGCTGAAGACAGCCCTTTTTCATTAATTAATCGATCAAACTGAATTTTTTGAAAGGTTTCATTTTGGAAAGACGCGCAAATGGTCTGTACCGGTGCCTTAAAATAGCTGACCTGCCCGCGAACATGACGTATAAACTGTAAAAGTCCCTCATTGAGCGCAAGCGAACGGGACACGTTTCCCGAAAGAACCATTCCGCCCCATGTGCAGCATACAAAAATTACAAACAGTCCTACATACCTCATAGCTTGATCTCCTCCCGACTGCAAAAGGAATAGTGCATCCCTGTTTCATTCCGTCTTATGCCCACATACCGATCAAAAATACCTGCATTATGCAAAATCCGAATATTTTGGCGCCTAAGCAGCTGGCCAACAGACGCAGCATGTGCAGAAGCCAACAGCGGTACCCCTGCGTTTACGACTGATAACAGCGCGGCGGCCTCCTTGATCGAACCGATCTCATCACAGATCAGATACTGCGGCGCCATTGTCCGAACAGCCATTTCAATCGCTTTTTCTTTTGGATAGCCGCTATACAGATCTATGTGCTCTGCATGCTCCAGTTCACTACAGGCAAGTTCCATCCGGCTGTCAATAACTGCGGTTCTCAATTCCGCTGCGGAAAGCTGCAGTGTTAAATCCCGCAGCAAGGTGGTTTTACCTACCCCCGGCGGTGAATAAAAGAGGTAACTTTCCTGAAATCCGCTCTTTTTCAATTCATTGAAAACACGTCCGGAAAGATGAAAGAGTCTTGCAGGAATACGAATGCAGAGAGAGGTAATATCACAGATATTTTTGATTTCTCCGCCTTCACAGACCGCTTTGCCGCTGACGCCGATCCGTACTCCACCTTCTGAGGCTATATAACCTTCTTTAATGGTATCCAAATGCGCATGGAGCGACCGATCGCATAAAGCCATCACCGATGTCTGTACAGCCGCCTGATCGGTTATCAGGGGACATAAAATATTTGTACCGCCCTGCGCCGGTGTGATGGCAAGATGCCGCCCTGCCCGAATCCGAACTTCACTGACCCTGCCATATCGCTTTTCTGCTTCAACTACGCATTGCAATATTTCCGGCGGTAGTTTTTTTAGAACCGTCAGCAGTTCATCCGTCATAAAGCGTTTCCTCCTTTCGCTTCATCTGTGAAAATTATATGGGAATTTAGGAACAGTTAGAACATTTGCATACAGCTTGGATTAAAAAACTAATCTGCTTACACTACATCTTCCCTTTTGTAATCAAAAAGCAGGCTGACGCAAATTTACATTTGCACCAGCCTGCCGGTTTTTATGAATTTATTATAATGGGCAATATTCTCTTCATAGAATGCTCGAATTCATCATCAGAAGAATTGTGAAAAATCAGCAAATCATCCTGTACAGTTGGATCATCCAGTGCTTCCGGAACTGAAAAATCCACTGTTTGAATATATTCATCCCAGTGCTCCAATTTCCATTTATCCCGTTCAGAATTTCGGGCAATCATCCGTACCCGGCATATTTCGGGATCAGTCTGCACCCAGATTACTACAAGTTTTGCGTTCATTTCAGCCAACTTTTTTCGCAACTCGGATATAAAGGCGTTGCTGCGGATCTCCTTTGTAAAAGGAGCGTTGATCAGTACCAGCGGCGCATAGAGGATCGCTTCAAAGCCGATTCCTAAAATGGCTTCATACTCAGCGTCACGAACATATCGCTTGAAAAAATCGGACGATCGATTGTATTCCTCCCCTGCCGCCTTGAAAATCTGCTTAGACAGCGGAATTAGGGTATCTTTATCCAGATAAACAATCCCATGAACCCGCTCCGCCAGTTTTTTGGATACATAGGTTTTTCCGCATGCAGGCGGCGATACTACAAAGATCAGTTTTTTCATTCGCTTTCCGGTCCAATTACTTGGATGCGGTTTCCATCAGCTGAGCCATTACATCCCGAAGAAAATTACAGGAAGCGCCAAGCTGCGTGGATTCCACTTCAGTCAGATCCACTTGAATAATGCGGCGTATCCCTTCCCTGCCAATCACACAGGGAACACCTACATAAACGTCATTCTGCCCGTACTCGCCTTGCAGATAAGTGGACACCGTTAATACACTTCCCTCATTACTAAGAATCGCGCGGGCGATTCTTAGCAGCGCCATTCCGATCCCATAATAGGTCGCCCGTTTTGCTTCAATAATCTTATAGGCAGCGCCCTTTACTTGTGCCGCAATGTCATCCAGCGCCTTCCGACTGTGACAGCCATCACCGGCGTCACACATGGACAGCACACTCTTTGTAGCAACAAACGCCTGTGACCACGGTACAAATTCGCTGTCGCCATGCTCTCCCATTACATAGGCATGAATATTGCGGGGATCCACATCAAAATAGCTGCCCAGCAAATAACGCAATCTGGCGGTATCCAGCGTTGTACCGGTTCCGATCACGCGTTCTGCCGGAAATCCTGATTTGTCCTTAGTCAAACGGGTCATAATATCCACCGGATTGGTAGCTACTAAAAAAATTCCGTCAAAACCGGAGGCAACTACCTTTCCTACGATATCATCAAATACCGTACTGTTCCGATAAAGCAAATCAATCCGGCTTTCTCCCGGCTTTTGAGGTACACCTGCGCAGATCACAACCAAATCGGCATCCCGACAATCCGAATAATCGGCAGCATAAATCTTCATATTGCCGCCTGAAAAAGCCAATCCGTGGCTGAGATCCATCGCTTCCCCTTCTGCACGACGCTTATCAATATCAATAATGCCTAATTCTTCACAAATATGGGCACCCAGCAGTGCGTAAGCAAAAGACATACCCACCAGTCCTGCACCTACGAGTACAATTTTCTTTTTGTCATCTGAATATTTCATCTGCAACACTCCTTTATATTCAGTATACCCTAAGCGGTACACAAAATTACAGATCCGAAAATATTTTATTTGGCTCATGCGAGTTGTTTATAATTCAAAAACAGCTCAACGTTTGCAAGCAATAAAATCTGCCTATTTATTTTAGTTCACTGTTTTTTCAGACGGCTGATTAACGCTCTGTCCGGCGTAACATAAGCGCTGTAATTGGTGTGATAGATTACATAGCCCGGTTTTGCCCCGGACGGCTTCTTTAAATTTCTGACTTGAGTATAATCTACCGCAATGTGTTTAGCTTCTGAGAGCGACGAATTAACCGCCGCGATCATAGCGGCCTCGGTAAAATCCTGTTCTGACGGTTCCTCTTTGCCGCAAAGCATTACTACATGAGAGCCGGGAGCATTTTTAACATGAAACCACCAATCGCTTTTAGCGGCGATCTTCATAGAAAGTTCATCATTTTGAAGATTATTTTTTCCGCATAGAATACGATGCCCATCGGATGTAATATATTCGACCGGGCGAGAGGGCTTCTTCTTTTGCCCGCTGCCGGTATTTTTCTTCATGCGAGAACTGTAGCCTGCCTGTGCCAGCTCGGTGCGGATCTCGTCCAGCTCGCTTGGTCCCGAAGCTCTGGACAGCAAATCCTGAACGGAATGAAGATAATCAAGCTCCGCGCGGGACATTTTAAGCTGGCTTTGGAGTTCGACCTGCGCGTTTTTCAGCTTAGTATACCTTTTATAATAGTGCTGCGCGTTCTGCGCCGGCGTAAGCCTTATATCCATGGGAATTCGTATCATCTCAGGAGCTTCCCTGTAATAATCAGGTACCTCTGCAAATTTCATCCCTTTGGAAAGCTGATAGATATGAGCGGTAATCAGTTCGCCGTATTTACGCAGTGTGTCTTTTTCGGCGGTTGCAGCCAACTCTTCCTCCTGAATACCTATTTTCTTTTCCAGCCTCGCCTGTGTGTTAGAAAGCAGCCGAAACAGATCGGAAGCCCGCTGCTTTACTCGATCGACCGTATCTCGCGCACTAAAATACTGTTCAATCATTTCACTCAGATTATCAGGATGCTTTATCCGGTAGGTATCCCCATATTGACTGATGTCAACACAGGAATACTCGATCGGATGCTCATTTTCATTATAAAGCAGGGTAGGCAAGTAATCATGGTTGATGATTTTCTGAATATATTGACGGAAAGCAACGTACAGTGTCTGCGGTGAATTTGTGTTCCAAGCAATTTCCCGGGCAATAAGCGAGGACAGTCCGGCATAATGTGTAGTAAGAAATTTATCAGCTAATTTATCGTCCGAATTACGCAGCGCAATAAAATCCTTTTCCGTTTCGGTAAGCGGATTTCGTTTATCCTGTGCAGGCGGCAATTCATAATTCATGCCCGGCAGCACCTGACGTTTTTGGCTGGTCGTAAAATCAACCGGCTTGATGGCGCCTAATATAGTATCTTCTTCATTAGTCAGGATTAAGTTGCTGTATTTACCCATAATTTCGGCATAAAGCCGCACATTGTAATGAAATCCCATGTCGTCCCTTGCCTCAAAACGAAGCCGAATGACCCGTTCATAAGCTATCTGTTCAATCGAGATTAGCCTTGAACCGGTAAGATGCTTCCTGAGTAAAACGCAGAAGGAGGGCGGCACAGAAGGATTCTCCTTTTGGACGGCAGATAAATGAATTCGGGGATTATTTGCTGAAGCAGAGATGGTAAGCCGAAGATTTTCTTTTTCGGCATGTAATTGCAGCATAATTTCATCTTTTTCGGGTTGATAGACCTTCTCAATTCTCGCACCTGCTATTTTAGTCTGCAATTCATATGAAATGGCATGTACCATGCCAGCGTCAAAAGCCATAATTATCTCCTATTATTGCTGATATTTGGAAATTCAGTCTTTATAAGCGGAATAAGCATAAAACCGTCCGATTTTTACAAAGCCGGCATTCTGTGCGGTTTTCTGCGACGCACGATTATAGCGGGAGCAGACATAGCTGACCGACGGATATTTATTTAACAGGAATTGCCCCAGCGCAGCGATATTTGAAGAAGCGTATCCTTTTCCCCGCCATGCGGGTGCGGTTTCCACAGTCAGTTCAGGAAGTGAAGAACAGGGATCAAACTCATTGGTACGGGCGGCAGAAACAATCTTTCCATCTTGCTTCACAATAAATGCCGGATATGCGGCATCTAAATCAAGCAGTAATTCGCACGCGCAGTCATTTCCGTTCCATTGAACGGTTACAGGCAGGATTTTGGAGGAATTCGCCGGATGCTCTGAATTCAATTCGTATACCTCATACCAACGGTACAGTCCCCTGCTTTCCCGATAATAGCCTAACCGGTTCACATAGGGTTCTAATTGACTGTCCAGCCAATCAATGGCTGCCTTAGTAAAAAAACGCCCGGCAAAGTGCGCTTCATATGCTTCCGCAATTGCCCGAATGCCAGTATAAGCTTCTATTCGGGTCTTCCCGTCCTCTTCTTGAACAAGTATAGGCAGAATCATCGGCGCATTTTCAAGCAGCACTTTTTTCTCATTTTCCCATATCCATTCCATCACATTCACCCTTGCGTTACGTACTACCTATATTATACACTAAATAATACCAAAAATCAAGTACAGTTTAAAATCGATGATATTTCCCCTTCAAACAAACTATACATTTTCCCTATTTCCCCTTTCCAAATCGCTCGAATTGTGTTATACTTAAGAAAATGTCTATCAAGACATAATTAATTTTAATCTGAGGAATCTATGAATACACTGAAACATTTTCTAACCATTACCCGTCACCGACATAAGGTAATCGCACATTGCTTCCGCGCCGGAATCGGCTGGCAAAGCCTCCGGCATGATCTGTCAAAATATTCGCCAACTGAATTCTGGCGCGGCGCATATTATTATCAGGGCAACCGAAGTCCTAATGAGGCAGAACGGGAGAAAAATGGGTACTCGTTGGCATGGATGCATCATAAAGGCAGAAACAAGCATCATTTTGAATACTGGGTGGATGTAAACCCGACTACTAAACAATATGAACCGGTTCCAATGCCGCTGAAGTATCTTGTTGAAATGTTTTGCGACCGAATCGCTGCCAGTAAAATATACCTAGGAAACGCTTATACCGATCGGTCGGCACTGGATTATTTTCAAAAGGGTAACGCAAAATCTA
>CAZMTU010000031.1:0-21432 GCA_964569225.1 uncultured Lachnospiraceae bacterium
GCGACCTACAACGGCGATCACATGTCCATGTATGCCGTAAACGCTTCGATCCCTAAGACGTTAGTGCGGCATTTAGTCGCATATTTTGCTATGACTACTGTCGATAATGCACAGAAAAAGGTACTGACTGATATATTGGATACGCCGGTATCTCCCGAATTGCTGCCTGCCGAAGACGGCGAGATCGCTCAAAAAACAGAGGATATAGTCGGGCCCTACGATCTTCACGATTTCTTCCTCTATTATATGCTGAGATTCGGTTTTTCGCCTGAAAAAATATTTCGTTTAGCAAAGACCGCATGGTCGGATATGTACTGTGATGAAGTGATTCTGAAATGGCTGCGCGTTTTTCTGAAGCGATTCTTTGCCCAGCAGTTCAAGCGCTCCTGTTTGCCTGACGGACCTAAGGTGGGAACGGTTACGCTTTCTCCCAGAGGAGATTGGCGGATGCCCTCTGATGCTTCCGCGGCGCTTTGGCTGGCGGAAGCGAATAGGCTGAGCGAAAATTTATAAGCCGCATTCGACGGAAAACGCTTGACAGTATTGCCATATAACTGTATCATATTATCTCTGCGATAATGATACAGACAAAATGAGTTTTTTCTACCTACCGCTTTCGGATAGCTGTAATGAAGTCTGTGATCGCAGCTCATTATGCAGCTGAAAGCGGTTTTATTTTTTTGTGGAGGCAATTGATGGAAAAGGATATTGTAATTGTCGGAGCGGGACCTGCCGGCATTTTTACCGCATTGGAATTACTGAGAAAAGGCTGCCGGAAAAAAATGTTGATTGTGGAGAAAGGAAAACCGATAGAGCATCGGAGATGTCCCAAAGGCATGACCGGTAAATGTATGAATTGTCGTCCTTACTGCCACATTACTACCGGTTTTTCCGGGGCGGGCGCTTTTTCAGACGGGAAGCTGTCATTGAGCTATGAGGTAGGCGGCGATCTGCCTTTTCTTATCGGGGAAAAGCTGGCGCAGGAACTGATTGATTACACCGACGGTATTTATCTTGAATTTGGAGCGGACCGCCGGGTGGAGGGCATACAGGATCCCGATGCGGTTCGCGAGATCCGCCGCAGGGCCATACAGGCTGGGCTGAAGCTGGTAGACTGTCCTATTCGGCATATGGGGACCGAAAAAGCACAGACGATCTATCTGGCGATCGAGCATTATTTGCAGGAAAAAGGAGTGGAATTTCTATTTGGATTTGAATGCACTGAGCTGCTGTTGTCTGAGGGACGCTGCAAGGGCGTCATCGTTGCCAACGGGCAAATGACCTATGACATTTATGCGTCGCATACGGTTATCGCTACCGGCCGCAGAGGCGCTGATTGGCTGGAAAAGCTTTGCGCCGGCTATCAGATTGCTCATCAGCCTGGGACGGTAGATATAGGTGTCCGTGTAGAGGTACGGAACGAAATAATGGAGCGAGTGAATCATGTGCTGTACGAATCCAAGCTGATCGGATATCCCCGTCCGTTCAAGAATAAAGTCCGGACATTTTGTCAGAACCCTGGCGGTTTTGTCAGTCAGGAGAATTATGACAATGATCTGGCAGTTGTCAACGGACACTCTTATAAAGAGCTAAAATCGAATAATACCAATTTGGCTGTGTTGTGTTCCCACAATTTTTCGGCGCCCTTCCATCAGCCGATTGACTACGCCCAAAAGGTAGGAGAGCTTACCAATATGCTGGGCGGAGGTCATATTTTGGTGCAAAGGTTCGGGGATATACTGGACGGCAAGCGGACATGGCCGGAGGAGCTTTCCCGGTCGAATCTTCATCCCACGCTGCCTGACGCGGAAGCGGGGGATATTACCGCCGCGATGCCTTATCGGGCAATGACCAATATTATTGGATTTATTCAGGCGGTGGACCGGGTGGTACCCGGATTTGCATCTGATGAAACGCTGCTTTACTCGCCCGAACTGAAATTTTACAGTAATCGGGTGGAGATGAATGCGGATCTTGCTACAAGCATCAGCGGGCTTCATTGCTTAGGCGACTCCAGCGGCTGGACAAGAGGGCTTATGATGGCGTCAGTCATGGGTGTTCACATGGGACGAAAGCTGCTTGAAATGATGTAATCCTTATGGAAGATTTTTTCAGAATATTTTTTTCGCTTTTCAGGGAATCTTCACTTTTTCAACACAAGCTGTCGCTATAATAAAGGCAATCAAACAAAAACAGCGTTTGGCAGGTGTTTCTGCCATATGAAAGGAAGATAAAGAATGAAAAAGATTATTTCAGTTTTGCTTGCAATGCTGCTGTTGGGGGGCGGCGCGCTGATGACATCTTGCGCGGAAAACGGTCAATCGGCGTATGAAATTGCGGTAAAGCACGGTTTTGAAGGCAGCGAAGAAGACTGGCTGCTTAGCCTGCAGGGGAAGGATGGTGCGGATGGCGCGGACGGAACCGATGGCAGCGATGGCGCGGACGGAAAGGACGGAGCGGACGGAACTATTGTAAGTACGGGCAATATGATTGGCGATACCGTTGAAGCGGGCGGCTATCAGACGGCACTGCTGTCCTCAGTCAGCGTCTATTGTAATTTTATTGAGGTTACGCAGGGCTGGGGCTGGGGCGGTCACAGTAACCAGTATGAATCATCGGCTACTTCGGCAGGCTCAGGCGTTATTTTTCAATTAGATAAGGAAAACGGGGACGCTTACATTATTACCAATTATCATGTGGTCTATGATTCGGCCTGCAATACCGACAATAAGATCAGTGATGATATTTCGATCTATCTGTATGGAATGGAGGACAGCGCATATGCCATTCCGGCGACTTATGTAGGCGGTTCTATGAATTATGATATTGCTGTATTGAAGGTAACGGGAAGCGAGCTGCTGAAGCAATCCAATGCCAAAGCGGCTATGCTGGCGGCGCCGCACGGGGCAGCGGTCGGAATGAGCGTTGTTGCCATCGGCAATCCGGAAGCGAAAGGAATTTCTATGACCAGAGGAATAGTCAGTGTAGACAGCGAATCACTGACTATGATTGGCGCGGACGGGCAGAGCCAGATCACCTATCGGGCCATTAGGGTAGATACGGCAGTCAATTCAGGGAACAGCGGCGGCGGACTGTTTGATTTAAACGGACAGCTCATCGGAATTGTGAACGCTAAAATTGTGGATGACGGAATTGAAGGCATTGCTTACGCGATTCCTATCAGCATTGCGGCAGGCGTAGCGCAGAATATTATTGACAACAGCGAAGAAGAAACCTATACTGACGGCGTGTGGAAATGCCTGCTGGGGATAACAGTCAAAGCAGACAATGCCCGGACCGAACTGGACGAAACTGATCAGCTTGTCCATATTCGGGAGGATGTAATTGTGGAGTCGGTGACTGAAGACAGTTTGACTGACGGGGTTCTCCAGACTGGCGATCAGATCATTTCACTTACAGTGAATGGAGAAACTTATGAAGCCACCCGAACTTTTGTGATTGTAGATGCTATGCTCAATGCCCGTGTGGGCGATTCTGTGACCGTAACGGTTCTTCGCGACGGAACCGAGATTGACGTGGAATTTGAGATTACGGCCGACTGCATCAGTGTATACCGCTGATATTTCAAAATGAGAACAAAACAGCCTCCAGGATTTAGCCGAGGTGCGATAACGAAGCGTTTATGTAGTGTGGCGGTACAGCGGAAAGCTGTGCCGCCAGTCTTCGTTTAGGCGGATTTGTTCTTTTGCCAACGCTCTTTTCTGCCAACATCTGCAATACAGTCATCCTTGCAGATGTTAATGATTCCTTCAGTCTTATAGTAAATCTCAATCTTTTGCTTACGCTCCCGCTGCTTTTGTCGGGAGCGTGTATCACGATTTTGTCAACCAAGTCGTTTAGCAGTCGGAGGTTAGCTCCTTTTGTCTTCAAAACCTTCGTTACGGTACATCATCATTTAGCCGGCGGCGGGTGAATTGAATTTTGAAATTTAGGGCAACGAGGCGGGGAAAATTCAGTGGGCGGCAGAAGCAGCGGACCCCTTAGGCTTTTTTGATTTTGGTGTTTTTTCCGGTTTAACGGTGCGCAGAGTGATCAGAATACCTGTCGCCGCGAATAAGAGGGCAATCAGCCCTGCCGCTGTCGCGTCAGAAAACGGGAGGGAGGGAAACGGAAGGGCTTGCCGAGCCTGCCCCGCGGTTTTTTCCTCATTGGTTATCTGAGCGATAGAGGATGCGGGCGTTTTATCACGTTCGGTTGGTTTGGATTTTTTACGAAGCTTCACAGGAAAGTTCTCCTTTCAGTTGTGATCAGCGATCTGTCGGAATACAGAGCATTCAAAGCGCCATAAATAACGCTTGAGCTGCTTTCATTATACCTGAAAAAAGGTAAAAGTCAATAAATTTTGATAAAACATAGTAAAAAATTGAGGATAAAACTAATTGAAACTGTACATGGCGGGAATGCCGCAGGTACGGAAAATTGTTTTCCGGACGTCTGAAATGCCGAAGTTCTTTAGATTTGGGCACAGGAGGAATCAATGAGCTTTATAAATGAAAAACGCTCGTAAAGTGGAAATTGTGGTCATTATTGTGAAAAAGTTCCGATGGGGTATTGACAGCCAGTCAATTTTCCGGTATACTATATTTGTTTTGGAAATTGTTGACGAGTCAATGTTAACAATTTGTGAACAACAGCGGTATATTATTGACAATTGGGAATTATTTGTTAAAATGAAGGTAATAATTCCACAGACCGGGGCAGGGAAGTGCTTTTCCGGTCTGTACGACCGTATGTAAGAGTCGATTTTCGGCGGCATATATGTCGGTTATCAATCGTATGATTTTATGTAAAGGCATGGTTTGGCGATGAGTTTTCAAATTCTCGGAACAGGCAGCGCACTGCCGGTCACAACGGTTACCAATGAAGACCTGACAAAATTTCTTGATACCAGTGATGAGTGGATCCGCACTCGAACCGGTATCTGTACCCGTCATATTTTAAATGACAATGAATCTTTGCTTACGCTTGCAGAGGACGCCTGCCGGAGAGCGTTGGAAAACGCCGGCACAGAGCCGTCTGAGATCGGACTGTTGATTTGTACTACGCTGGCGGGTGACTATGTTTCTCCTTCAATGTCCTGTCTGATTGCCGCTAAGCTGGGGCTGTCCGACCGCTGTATTACCTTGGATACCAATATGGGTTGCTGCGGATTTGAATACGGACTTTCAATTGCCAACGCTTACTTTATGGCAGGGACTGTAAAAAAAGCGATTGTGGTCGCGGCGGAGGCTCTGTCCAGACACTGCGATTGGACCGATCGGGCAACCTGCTGTCTTTTCGGAGATGCCAGCGGTGCGGCGGTGTTAGGCGCCGCGCCTGACCGGAAGGTGGATTTTGACCTGAAGGTTTCAGGCAACAGCGAGATTCTGAACATTGAACGACATGCGGATAACTGTTCTTTTCATCAGCCGACGGGCAGTGGTGTACTGCATATGAACGGGCAGGAGGTATTTAAGTTCGCTGTTTCTTCCATTGTAGAGCGAATCAATACGATCCTGCAGAGAAACGGACTGACTGCGGATAGTATCGCTAAATTCTTTTTGCATCAGGCGAATTTGCGGATCATCAACAGCGCTGTGACTAAAATCGGTGTTTCGCCTGAAAAATTCCCGCACAATATAGAAAAATACGGCAATACTTCTTCTGCTACCATACCGGTGCTGCTGGATGAAGTAAATCGCGCGGGCGGACTGAAGCGGGGCGACAAGCTTATTCTCTGTGCCTTTGGCGCCGGACTTGCGTCGGTCGCGTGTCTTATTGAATGGTAAAGCTGACAGTAGCTTGTATTTACAAGTGAAGATATTATTTCATTAATTTTTTGGAGGATACCCATGAAAGAAAAACTGATTGCGATTATTGCTGAATATCTGAGCAAGGAAGAATCTGAAATTGATCCTGAAGCTACCTTTGAGGATTTGGGACTGGACTCTTTGGATATTGCCGAACTGGTTATGCAGATCGAAGATGAGCTGGGCGTTACTATTGAACTGTCCGCTGAACTGAACACCATCGATAAACTGGTCGATTACATCGAAAAGCAGAACTGATTTAAGCTGAACACTGAAAGGAAATACGGTTATGATACAGAGCGTGATTTGTGATCTTCTTGGAATTCAATATCCGGTATTTCAGGGCGGAATGGCGTGGATTTCCGATGCCAATTTAGCTGCTGCTGTTTCAAATGCCGGCGGGCTTGGTATCATTGCCGGCATGAATTCAAACGGCGAGCAGCTCCGGGCTGAGATTACCAAGCTGCGCGGCATGACTGATAAGCCATTTGGCGTGAATGTTATGCTGATGAGTCCCTTTGTCAAAGAAGTGGCGAAAGTGGTAATAGAAGAAAAGGTGCCCGTGGTGATTACCGGCGCGGGAGATCCTTCACCTTATATGAAAGATTGGCTGGCTGCGGGGATCAAGGTGATCCCCGTGGTGGCCTCGGTCAGCTTTGCCAAACGGGCAGAGCGAAGAGGGGCTGCCGCAGTCATTGCTGAGGGAGCTGAATCGGGCGGGCATATCGGTAAGCTGCACACCATGCCGCTGGTTCCTCAGATTGTGGACGCGGTAAAGATTCCCGTTTTGGCTGCCGGAGGAATTGCTGACGGCAGAGGAATGGCAGCCGCCTTGATGCTGGGCGCCTGCGGGGTGCAGATGGGTACCAGATTTTTGGTAGCCGATGAATGCACGGTACATGAAAATTATAAGCAGCTGGTGCTGAAGGCGAAGGATATCGACACCATCACCACCGGCGAGCGCTCCGGCGATGCATGCCGCGCGCTGAAAAACGGCTTTTCAAAGGATTACCATAAGAAAGAGATGGAAGACTGTCTGCCTGCTGAGGAGTTGGCGAAGCTGGGCATCGGTGCACTTCGCAGAGCTGCCAAGGAAGGCGATGTGGAAACCGGTTCTTTCCTGTGCGGCGAAGTTGCCGGTATGGTAAATGAAAAAGCTACCTGTAAAGAAATTATTGAAGGCGTCTGCGCCGAAGCGGAAGCACTGCTGACGGGGGCATCCAAATGGGTAAAATAGCATTTTTATTTGCCGGTCAGGGGGCACAGTATCCCGGAATGGGCAAGGATCTTTACGATTCCAGTTCTGCCGCCAAACGGGTATTTGATATGGGTGAAGCCATTCGGCCCGGCACATTGAAAACCTGTTTTGAGGGAAGTAAGGAAGAACTTACGCTTACCGAGAACACCCAGCCCTGTTTGTTTCTCACTGATCTTGCCTGTGCGGCGGCGCTGAGTGAAGCCGGCGTTAAAGCGAACGGCGCTGCCGGTTTTTCGCTGGGAGAAATTGCCGCGCTTGCTTTTACCGGTGTGCTTTCTTATGAGGACGCTTTTCGGTTGGTGGTACTGCGGGGCGAGGCGATGAGCGCTTGCGCGCATGCTAATCTCGGTGCGATGGCCGCTATTGTCAAATTGTCTGACGAGAAGGTGGAATCGCTTTGCGCCGGTTTAGACCGGGTATGGCCGGTCAACTACAACTGTCCGGGGCAGGTGGCTTGCGCAGGCAGCCCTGAATCTATAGACGCGCTTTGCTCGGCTGCTAAAGAGGCAGGCGGACGGGGCATCAAGCTGGCGGTCAGCGGCGCTTTCCATACACCTTTTATGGCGAATGCGACAGAAGCACTTACCGGAGCGCTTAATCAAATGCCGGTGAATGCGTCTGAAATTCCGCTGTGGTCGAATCTGACCGGTAAGCCTTATCCAGCCGATTCCGATTTGATTTGCAGAAATGTGGCTGCGCAGGCTTCTAACAGCGTCAAATGGGCAAATTCACTGCTTGATATGCAGGCGGCGGGTTTTGATACCTTTATTGAGGTAGGGGCAGGAAAAACGCTGTCCGGACTGACAGCAAAGACGTTGAAGGATGTAACCATTGCAAATGTTGCCGACTGTGAGACCCTTTCGGGTACACTTTCGGTTTTACAATAAATTTACCGTCTGCCAATGCGGCCGGCGCCGCTTGGTAGGCAGAACTGAGGAAATAAATGTTTGTTGGAAGAAACGCACTGATCACAGGCGCGGCTAGGGGAATTGGCAAGGCTATTGCGCTGAAACTGGCTTCCGAGGGCGCTAACATTATTATTTTTGATGTATTTGACGCCGATTCAGCAGTAGAAACACTGAATGAAATCGCTTCTAAGGGTGTAAAAGCGAGCTATTACCGCTGCGATATTACTGACAGTGAAGCTGTGGATGCGAATGTTAAAGCCGCTATTGAAGCTTTCGGAAAGATTGATATACTGGTGAACAACGCCGGTATTACCAAAGATAAGCTCATGATTCAGATGACCGAAGATGAATTTGATGCGGTCATCAGAGTCAATCTGAAGGGCACCTTTGTGATGACCAAGGCACTTACGCGTCATATGATGCGCAACAAGTACGGACGGATTGTCAATATGGCGTCCGTAGTTGGGCTGATGGGTAATGTTGGACAGGCAAACTATTCCGCGTCCAAAGCAGGCGTAGTGGCACTGACTAAAACTACCGCTAAGGAATTCGCCGCCAAGGGCATTACCTGTAACGCGGTCGCGCCCGGCTTTATTGCCACCGGTATGACCGCTGTGCTTTCCGACACTGCCAAGGAAGCGATGCTTTCTCAGGTGCCGGTAAAACGGGTAGGCACCCCGGATGACGTAGCGAATGCAGTGGCATTTCTTGCTGACGAAGCTGCCTCTTATATCACCGGCGAAGTGATCAAGGTCACCGGCGGCATGTATATGTAAAAAACAGAAAGGAACAAATTCATGGCGAGAGTAGTGATTACCGGTGTAGGCGTCATCTCCCCGGTGGGAAATGATAAGCACACCTTCTGGGACAGCCTGATTCACGGAAAAAGCGGGATCGGTCCGATCACCCGCTTTGATACCACTGATTTTAAGGTAAAATTGGCGGCTGAGGTGAAGGATTTCGATCCTAAAAGCCTGTATGAAAGCGCGGCCGATGTACGGCGGGCAGATCCCTTTACTCATTATGCAGTGGCGGCTTCAGATGAAGCGTTGAAGGACAGCGGCATTTTGAGCAGCGGTATTGACCCTTTTCGACTGGGCGTATATGTTGGCTCCGGTATCGGCGGTATGCAGACCTTTGTCAATGAAACGCTGAATCTGGATAAAAAGGGCCCCGGACGGGTATCGCCCCTTTTTGTTCCGAAGATGATTTCCAATATGGCGACTGGTATGGTCGCGATCCGCCATGGCGCAAAAGGTCCGACACTGCCGGTTGTAACGGCTTGCTCCACTTCTGCTAATGCGGTTGGTGAAGCATATCGCTGCATTAAACACGGCTATGCCGACGCAGTGATTGCGGGAGGCGCGGAGAGTGCTATCGAACCGTTGTCGATTGCCGGATTTACCAATTGCAAGGCGCTTTGTGAAGGGACTGATCCTACCGCGGCTTCTATTCCTTTTGATAAGCGCAGAAGCGGCTTTGTGATGGGAGACGGTTCGGGCATTCTGGTATTGGAGGAATATGATCGGGCAGTGGCGCGGGGTGCACATATTTATGCGGAAATCGTAGGATATGGCAATACCTGTGACGCTTATCATATGACAGCGCCCGCTCCTGACGCGGAGGGCTCCTCCGCAGCCATTCGAATGGCTGTTAAGGAAGCAGGCATGGATGGAACCGAGAAAATTTATGTAAATGCACACGGCACTTCTACACAGATGAATGATAAAATCGAAACACTTGCCTTTAAAAAAGCCTTTGGTGATGCGGCATATAAGCTGCATATCAGTTCTACTAAGTCGATGACGGGGCATATGCTGGGAGCGACCGGCGCGGTAGAGGCGATTGCTTCTGTGCTGGCTTTGGAAAGCGGTATTGTGCCGCCTACCATCAATTATCAGGAACCCGATCCCGAGTGCGATTTGAATTATACACCGGGTGAGGCAGTCAAAGTTGATCCGGAATATGCGATTTCAACTAATTTGGGCTTCGGCGGTCATAACGCCTGCCTTGTTTTCAAGAAAATCTGAGGCAGGAGGGCGCCATAATGAACTGTGAACTTTCAGAACATAATAGTGAAGAAATGATCAATCGGGCAGTGGAACTGTTTAAGACGTTGGAACTGACTGAATTGACATTGCGTGACGGGGATTTTGCTATTGAACTTAAGAAGCAGCCGCCTGTAGCAGCTTCGATGCCTGTATTGACGGCGGCGCCTGCCGCTTCCGCCGCAGGTCCCGCCGCATCCGCGCAGACAGAACAGCCGGCTATTCAACCGCTGTGTGAGCAGCCCATGGCGGCTGCGGCGAAGGCGTGCGGTGTTGCGGTAAAAGCGCCTTTGCTGGGCGTATTTTATGCGGCTTCTTCGCCCGATGCGCAGCCTTTTGTTAAAGTCGGCGATCAGGTGAAAAAGGGCGATATTCTTTGTATTCTTGAAGCAATGAAGATGATGAATGAGATCGTTGCCGAAGAGGATGGAACTATCAGCGAGATCTGTGCTGAAAATGGAAAAATCGTTGAATTCGGTCAGATCCTGTTCAAAATGACGAAATAAAACGGTTTTCCTTAAATAGAAAGGATTTTCGGCTATGAATTTGGATGAAATCAAAACGATTCTGCCTCATCGGGAGCCAATGCTGTTGATAGAGGAAGCCAACTTGAATGAAGACGGATCATCTACCGGATATTATACGGTTAAAGGTACTGAATATTTTGTGCAGGGGCATTTTCCGGGAAATCCTATTGTACCGGGTGTAATTCTTTGCGAAATGACCGCACAGTCTGCCTGCATTCTATTTGCGGGCGAAATGACAGGCAAAACACCTGTTTATACCGGAATCAATAATGTGAAGTTCAGACAGCAGGTTAAACCGGGAGATACCATCCGTTTTGACTGCAAAATTCTTAAGCAAAAGGCGCCGTTCTTCTGGATCGAAGGAACCGCTTCGGTGAATGGGAAAAAAGCGATGAGCGGAGAATTTTCATTTGCGGTCGTTTGATTGATGCGTTACTGAAATTGCTTGCATAGTAGGGGACTTTGGGAAAAGTCCCCTACTATGCCATCGCATAAAAATATTTTATCCGGGTTTCCAGTAAAAATCCGGTGGCAAACCACGGAAATCCGTGACGGTCGGGCAGTCGTTTGACTTGACCGGCATTTGGCAGCGCCGCACTGATCTTCCGATTCTACGAAAGAAATGGGCAAAAAAATGTTTTCTAAGATATTGGTGGCAAATCGCGGTGAAATTGCAGTCCGCGTTATTCGCGCCTGCCGTGAGATGGGCATTGAAACAGTGGCTATATATTCAGAAGCTGATGCAGATGCGCTTCATACTTCATTGGCGGATGAAGCTTACTGTATAGGCGCCGCGCCTGTGAAGGACAGTTATTTGAATATGAACGCCATTTTAACAGTGGCAAAGCACCGGGGAGTGGAGGCAATTCATCCCGGTTACGGTCTGTTGTCTGAAAATACCGAATTTGCTGAACTGTGCAAGGCGAACGGAATTGTCTTTATCGGACCGTCTGCGGAGGTTATTTCCCGCATGGGAGATAAGGATGAAGCGCGCAAAACCATGAAGTCGGCGGGTGTGCCGGTGATTGAAGGCAGCGAAATCATTCCAAGTGTGGGCGAGGCTAAAAGGATTGCCCGATCGGTAGGATATCCTATTTTGCTGAAGGCCCGTTCCGGCGGAGGGGGTCGGGGAATCCGTTTAGTGACCTGTGAGGACGAAATCGAGCATGCCTATATCAGTGCCACGACCGAAGCGCAGGCGGCTTTCGGAGACGGCGCTGTCTATATAGAAAAGTATCTTTGTCCGGTCAAGCATGTGGAAGTTCAGATCGTCAGCGATGCTTACGGTAAGACAGTGGTGCTGGGAGATCGGGATTGTTCTGTGCAGCGGAAAAATCAGAAGCTGATCGAAGAGTGTCCGGCGCCTGAGCTGTCGGAAGAAATCCGTCAGGCAATGTATGACGCGGCCAGAAAAGCGGCTTCTGCCGTAGGCTACTGTACAGTTGGAACGATTGAATTTTTGCTGGATCAGTCTGGACGTTTCTATTTTATGGAGATGAATACTCGGCTGCAGGTGGAGCATTCGGTTACAGAAATGGTATCGGGCGTTGATATTGTTAAGTGGCAGATCCGAACAGCGGCTGGTATTCCGCTCTCCTTTGATGAGCGGGATGTGTGCTTTAACGGGCATGCCATTGAATGCCGGATTTGCGCGGAACATCCTTTCCGTTTCACACCGGGCGCAGGGGAGATCAAATTCCTGCATATTCCCGGCGGTCCCAGCGTGCGCTTTGATACGGCGGTTTATCAGAATTATGTGATTCCGCCTTTCTATGACAGCCTGATCGGAAAGCTGATTGTTTATGCCAAAACCCGCGAGGAGGCAATCCGTAAAATGCGCAGCGCGCTTTCAGAGCTGGTTATTGAGGGCATTGAGCAAAACAGTGAGTTATATTTAGCGCTGTTGGCTGAGAAATCCTTTGTCAGCGGCAGTTATACCACTCAATTCCTGAAGGAAGGAGGGTACATCTCCTGATGAAGCTGAAGGAATTCTTTAAGCCCGCTAAAAATGAATTGGACGCGCAGACCTCCCCTAATGAGGTCATGCCTGATGAAACGCAGACTTGCTTTAAATGCCAGTCCGTACTGAAAAAAAAGGAGCTGCGGGCTAATTTCTATGTGTGTCCTTTCTGCGGCTACAATGTAAAAATCAGCGCCCGTACCCGTATACGCTTAATTACAGACCGAGGTTCCTTTGTGGAACATGATGCGGATGCGCTTTCTTACAATCGGATCGGATTTCCGGGATATGACGGAAAACTGGCGGTTGCCATGGAAAAAAGCGGAGAAAATGAAGGCGTAATTTGCGGAGAAGCCACTATCGGAGGTTATCCGTGCTGTATCTTTACTATGGATCCCAATTTCATAACAGGTTCTATGGGCGGTGTTATCGGAGATAAGCTTACCAGATTATTTGAATTTGCCACTCAGCGGCATCTGCCGGTTATCGGCGCGACTCTTTCAGGCGGGGCCAGAATGCAGGAAGGAATGATTTCTTTGATGCAGATGGCAAAGGTGTCTGGGGCGGTGAAGCGTCACAGCGATGACGGCAATTTATATGTAGTGCTGTTGACTGATCCTACGACCGGCGGTGTTTCTGCCAGCTTTGCAATGCTGGGAGACGTCAATATAGGTGAACCGGGCGCATTGATAGGCTTTGCCGGTCCCCGTGTGATTGAGCAAACTATCCGGAAAAAACTGCCGGATGGCTTTCAGCGCTCTGAATTTTTGCTGGAGCATGGCTTTTTGGATGCCATTGTGCCGCGCAAGGAGCAGAAGTCCTATTTTACAACCTTGCTGAAAATTCATTTCGCAGGTAATTTTCCTGGGAAAAGGAGTCCGCAATGAACGGATATGAAAAGGTCTTAAAGGCGCGGGGCAAAGATCGCCCTACAGCCTGTGATTATATAGAAGGGCTGTTTACCGATTTTTTGGAAATGCACGGCGATCGCCGGTTTGGCGATGACCCGGCAGTGGTCGCGGGGATCGCTATGCTGGGCGATCGTCCCGTAACCGTGATCGGGCTTGAAAAGGGACACGAAACAGCGGAAAAAATCAAGCGAAATTTTGGACAGGCATATCCCGAGGGCTACCGAAAGGCACTCCGTCAGATGAAGCTGGCGGAAAAATTCGGTCGTCCCGTAATTTGCTTCGTGGATACGGCAGGCGCTTACTGTGGTATTGGCGGAGAAGAACGGGGACAGGCACAGGCGGTTGCAGAGAATCTTTATGAAATGATGACGCTGAAAGTGCCGATTCTGTCAATTATCATCGGTGAGGGAGGCAGCGGCGGCGCCCTGGCACTGGCTACCGCAGATGAAGTGTGGATGCTGGAAAACGCTTACTATTCAGTGGTTTCTCCGGAGGGATGTGCCAGTATTCTGTGGAAAGATGCTTCTCATGCGAACGAAGCGGCGGAAAGTCTGAAGTTGGATGCTGAAAGTTTGAAGGAATTGGATATTATTGAAAGAATTTTGCGGGAACCGGAGGACTTTAACGATCCCGAACAGCGGCGTTTCTTTTTTGGAATAGTCCGTAGCCAAATTATTTCCAAAATTGAAGAGCTTTCCCAAAAAGCACAGCCGATTTTATTGGAAGAGCGCTATCAGAAATTCCGGAAAATCGGCAAAATTGATTGAGGAACCAATTGCTTATAAAATCGGTCCCTTTTGATAAACAGGGCGTCCTCCTTGCCTTGTTCTTAAAAATGTCTGAGAAATTATGAATGGGAAATTCTTAATTAGACTTTACAATGCTTAAACAGGTGGATGCGTTTGCGGCGCGGTTTCCGAATAAGCTTGTTTCGGCGGAGAAAACCGCCGTTTTTGCCCCAAAAACGGAGTAGAAGACGGAAAGCATATGAACAGTGCGGACAAAAGTGTTACAACACTGTTGGCCATCGTTGTTGGAAGCTGTAAAAGCAATCAAGAAAGTAAGAGAGCTGTTGAATGAACGGGATGGACAGAATATGTTATGTCATTGGCGCTATGTCCCCTAAAGGAGAAAAAATTTCCCAAAAGGCGGACGATTTGGTCATTGCCGCTGACGCCGGACTTCGCTATGTAAAAGAATATGGGCTTTTACCTGATTTAGCGGTAGGGGATTTTGACTCGCTTGGGGATTTTAATCTGGCTGGCTGCGAGGTTATCCGCCATCCGGCGGAAAAGGACGATACCGATCTGATGCTTGCCATCAAAATTGGGCTGGATAGAGGATACCGACTGTTTTTGCTGTTGGGGGCAATGGGAGGACGAGCAGACCATGCCTATGCGGTCTATCAGTGCCTTGCCTATTTGGAGGTTCATCACGCGCATGGGTATCTTTATAGCGATGGAATGGCAGTTACCCGGCTGACCGATGGCAGCTTGAAGTTGACGGCGCACGGCGATGGGCTGCTGTCAGTGTTCGCAGTGGACGGAGCGGCGGCTGGTGTAAGCTTAGAGGGCGTATACTACCCGCTGAATAACGTGTGCTTGACGCCGACCTTTCCTTTAGGTGTCAGCAATCAAATTACCCGTGAAACAGCGTTTGTTTCGGTTCAAAAGGGTTCGCTTTTGGTGTTTTGGAGCGCTAAAAACGATTTTATATATGAAACAGAGAAAAAACGGAGGAAGGGGCATTGAAAATCAGCGGTGCAATCTTCGATATGGACGGAACGCTGCTGGATTCCATGTATATGTGGGATAATGCCGGAAGCAATTATTTGAAGGAAAAGCACCTGCTGCCTACTGAGCGCTTTACACGGGCGGTTCGTTCTATGGATATTGCGCGGGCGGCGGAACTGATTCGGGCAGAATATCACCTGTCCGATTCGACTGAACATATCGCGGGGGAGATCAATAGGCAGATTGCTTCTTTTTATCAGACGCAGGTTCAGGTGAAAAGCAAGATTCCCGCTTTGCTGCGGCAGCTTAAGGATGCGGGAGTTCCTATGTGCGTGGCAACAGCCACCGATCGTCCGTTGGCAGAAGCGGCGTTGAGGCATGCTGAGCTGCTGGAATACTTTGATTTTATAATAACCAGTGCGGAAGCGGGCGTGGGGAAAGATCATCCCGAAATTTTTGAGCAGGCTCTGGCAAGACTGGGAACCCGACGGGAAACCACCTATGTACTGGACGACGCTCCGTTCGCGCTGAAAACAGCAAAACAGGCGGGTTTTCCGACCGTTGGCATATATGATCCCTCTTTTTCTGATCTGGAAGCCGAAAGAAGACGCTTTTCAGATTATTATGTCCTTGAACCGGCAGAACTGATAGGGCGCTTTGAACCGCTTCCGCTTTGCAGGGTGATCACTTACCGTCTGCCTGATCGATATAAGCAGTCGCGAAGCTTTAAGGTTATGGTAGATGGGCGGGAAATTCCTGTTCGGGATTATATGAGCGGTACCTATGACGATTACGATTATGCCCATCTGTCCTTTGCGGGCAGTGCAATGGTAGAGATCAGGGTAGGGGAGCCGGTGATGGAATTCGAGATTTCTCCGCACCGAAAGCAAGTGAGAGGCACATGTGAAGGAACCTCACTTTTTTTCGAATTGTCGGACATTGGCTATTATATTGTTCGGATTAATCGTCTGAAAAAATTGGTGCTGCTGGTTGATCCTCCCGAAGGACAGGTACCTCCGCCTGCGGGAGAAGGCATATTTTTGCCGGAAACGTATGGCGCCGATCCCAGCGGCAGAACTTCTTCTACTGCCGCGCTGCAAAAGGCATTGGATGAAGCTTCCCGTTTCGGTACACCGGAAAAACCCGGAACCGTTCGGCTTACCGGTACTTATGCTGTCGGAACGCTTCTTTTGAAATCCAATACGGTCCTCTATTTGGCAGGAGGCGCGCTGCTGTGCGCCAGTGAAAATCCGCAGGAATTTCCTCATCGTGCGCGAAAAAATTCATTGAATATGCCGGTTTCGGCGTTGCTGGTTACTGAAAATGGGAAGGGACCGGGGAATCAATCCGAGCTGATTCACTCCTCTCATATCTCTGTTTGCGGGAGAGGAACCATTGACATAAACGGAAGGCAGATGGAAAAGAAAGGGATTCTTCTGCAAAGTTTGTTGCCGGTAAATTGCAGCCACTTTCATTTGGATGGGATTATGATCTGCGACACGACCATCTGGTCAGTAATGCCCGCTTTTTCAAAGCAGCTTACCTTTACACACATGAAGCTGCTCAATGCGATCGGTACCCATGAGAATGACGGAATTGATCTGAATTGTTGTCAGGACTCGACCGTTTCACATTCTATCGCGGTTGCGTTGGATGATCCCTTTTCCGTGAAAAGCTATCGCGGCGGAACGGATCTTATGAAATACATTGAGGATGAGGGCTTTGGAGCGGAACGAAATCTTTTTGAGGACTGTCTGGCATGGACGATTTGCTACGGGTTTAAAACCGGACAGGGGGCGTTTTACGATCAGAAACAGATCGCCTTTCGAAACAGTGTGGTACACAACTGTTCAGTAGGGATCGGCGTCAATCATAAATATGGCGGTGGTTCTATGGAGGATATTACTTTTGAGGATATTGATATCGAGCACATTACATGGACCAACGGACCGCTGCAAAACTGGATGGATATCGAATGCGTGTCGGGCAGCAGTGTATCCGGCAGGCATCCGGTGGATCGGGTAAAGATTTCCCGAATTAAATTAGAAGAGATGGGCAAAGCGGGTTCATTTATTACCGGATATGAGAACAGCCCATCACAAACCAACGGAATAGCTATTGAAGATCAGGTGGGCGAAGTAATCATTGAAAAGATAACGCTGCCTGACGGAAGGGCAGCGCATACATTGGAAGCGCTTCGGATCGATCCGGTCCAGCGTTGCCGGTGCCTATTAATAGACGGAAAACGTATCCCAACAGATTGTGAATAAGACGGCAGGCATATTTTACTATGCATGTATCGTAAAATTATTTCGAATGTCGGAATGAACCGATTGAATTGATGAAAAAATACTGTAAAATAAGTGCTTTTAAGCGAATAGGAGGAGGATTTTATGATTACAATTGTTGACAATCAGCAGGCATATGCTGATGCATTGCGGCAGTCATTTGTGCTGGTGGATTTTTTCACCGAAACTTGTATGCCTTGCCGGATGTTCGGTAAAATTTTAGAGCAGCTTTCTGAAGAACGACCAGAGCTTGCCATTGTAAAGGTCAATCTCACCCGCTGTCCGGAGCTTGCTATAGAAAACGGCATTCAAGCTGTGCCTGCCGTTCGGATTGTAAAGGACGGACAGAACGTAGATGAATGGCTGGGGCTTACCCAGTTGGATGAACTGCTGGAAAAAATTGATATGTATACTTGATCGAATTTGTTAAAATGCCGCCTTTGAAAAAAGGCGGCATTTTTAACAGCAACGATAATCAGATAGATAGAATAACTAAATTGATTAATTTTTCTTGCTTAGTTTTAGTTATTTTTTGCTTATTTCTTTAAATATATTGACATTCATGATTATATCTGTTATCATAAAAACACTATCCTTTAAAAAAGCTGTAATTGAATGAATAAAAAACGGATATGACAGATTGCCTGAAGCTCTGTTTTGTGCCGAAGGGAGAGACTTATGAATTTCAGACGGCTGTTGATAATATGGATATGCGGTCTGCTGCTTTGGCTGTACGCGCTGCCGCTGACCGTTTGGGCTGTATCTGCTCCGATTGATAGCGAGCGTATGAAGTCTTTGTCTGACCTCAAACCACTGAACGGACAATGGGAAATGGAAGCCGTGATCCATTCGTCAGGCAGCGGGGACTGCTTCGCGCTCTCTTCTGTCAGCGCGTTGGATTTTGTTTTGGAAGCGGATGTTCATTTTATTAAACATTCAGGTGCGGCTTCCCTGATTTTTATTTCGCCGGATAATCCGTCCAATGGGGCATATTGTGCCAATATTGATCTGTCCGCCGGCAATGCGCGGATTTTTCGGTTTTGTACCGGCGGAGCGGATACACTTGGAGAATATATACTGCCGCAGGAGGTAAGAACGAAGGACCGTTTTCATCTGCGGGTGGAAGTAAAGGAAAATGATATACTCTATTTTCTTGACAGCGATTTGATTGTGGCGGTTGAAGCTAAACAGAAAACACCCGGTCTGGCGGGACGGTTGGGACTGCTCACTTACAATACCGAGGTGGAATACGAAAATGTCCGTTACGGACTGATCGGAAAGAATAGCCCTGCGCTTACCTCGCTGACAGTTACCGGAGGGGAAATGAGTTCTGTCTTTGACGGTGCGCTTCAAGCGGAGTGTACAGTCCCGTTTGGACAGAAACAAATCAGTTTGCATACAGCTCATACCGGCAGCCGCCTTACGGCAGAGCCGCTGGATGGAGAGGGTATTACCGTTACGGCTGCTTCAAATGAAAATGAAATTGAAATTACCGGATTTGACAGCGGCTTTTCACTGCTGCTTACGGTACAAAAGGAGGATTTTATGATACACTATTTGTTTTCAGCGGAGCTTAGCGCCGATCCCGCTGACCTTTACAATGAGCCTTACCGACCGCAGTTTCACTTCTCCCCGTTAGTCAATTGGCTGAACGATCCTAACGGTTTGGTTTATGATCCGGCGGGCGGACGCTATCATTTATACTATCAGTATAATCCCTTTGGCTTAAATATTGCCAATCAGGTATGGGCACATGCGGAAAGCAGTGATCTGATTCATTGGAACCAGATCGGCATTGCCATTGATCAGGACAGCTTAGGCGCTGTCTTTTCAGGCAGCGCAGTGGTGGACGAAGACAATACCAGTGGATTTTTTACCGATAACACACCGGAGCAGTCCAAATTAGTGGCTTTTTTTACATCAGACGGCGGCGATACCACTCATGGCGTGGAAAAACAGTGCATCGCATATTCGAAGAATTTCGGACGCACATGGATTCGGCCGTCTGTTGCGGTCAACGGGTTTGAAAACCCCATTATTTCTAACGCCGGAGAGCCTTACGGCAGAGATTTTCGTGACCCGAAGGTGTTCCGCTATGACGGGAAATGGTTTATGGCGGTAGCGGGCGGCAGAGCAAGACTCTTTACCTCGGATGACCTGATTCATTGGACTATGGTCTGCGACATGGGTTTTGATTCAGAATGTCCCGATTTTTATCCGCTTTCGGTAGACGGGAATGAGTCCGATATCAAATGGGTGTATACCGCGTCAGGTAAATGGTATGTGGTAGGACGGCTTGAAAAAGGTGAACTGAAGGACGGCGTTCAGACTTATCGGTTTATTGCGGAAACAGAACGGAAAGCCTATAACGGCGGCAGCGAGGTTTATGCTACTCAATCGTATTACAATGACGGCTCTGGTGAGAATCGCCGCATTGCGATAAGCTGGCTGCAGGATTCCACCGCACCGGGACTTGCCGGAAAACCATGGAATGGCGCGATGTCACTTCCTCATCAGCAGACGCTGCGGACAGTGAACGGCAAGCTGCTGCTGGCTTCCTATCCGGTAGCGGAAAGTGAGGCGTTGCGGGGAAGTAAGCTGATTGACCTTGTTTCGCCCTCTGTGGAAGAAGCTGCCGAAGCGCTGCGGGGCGCGCCGGGTTCCGTATATGAGCTTTTGGTCAGCTTTACGCCTGACTTGGAAGCGATTTTCTGTTTGAAGCTCCGCTGCGGTGAGGGACAGTATACGTTGGTTTCCTATGACAGAGCGGCGAATCGGCTGACTGTAGACCGCAGTCAGTCGGGCAGCGCTGTCAGCGGCGTATGGCGGAGCGAATTGTATCCCGATGCGGATGGGAAAGTTACTCTGCGGATTATGGTCGATACGTCGGTGATAGAAGTCTTCGGCAATGAAGGGGAAGCGGCAATTTCCGGGCACTTTTTCCCTGACGCAGACAGCATTCAGTCCGATTGCTATGTGGACGGACGGGGAGATGTCGCCATTCATTTGATGACGCTCTACAGACTGATATCAATTTGGCATGACAGTGAAGTGATTCCGGAGCCGGGGATTTATGTCAGTACAAGGGCAACCGCGATTGGAACCGATGAGCCGGTATCACTCAACGCGGTAGCGGTAAATGCCGACGGCAGTTTATCCAGACAGATTGTCTGGACTGGTCTGGAAAGTGATTTGATTGCAGTGGAAACCAATGAAAACGGATTGCTTACATTAATTGGAAAGGAAAAAGGAAAAGTAACGCTGACCGCTAAGGCGGGAGAACTGGAAAAGCAGATTACCATAACTTTTTCCGACTATCATTTTGATACGAATCTTTCCGGATGGAGCAGCCAAGGAGATTGGCAGATCGGAACCGACGGATATGGGCTGAAAGGGGCGTCGGGTGACAGCTTTGCCTTTTCAGACAGAACAGAATCAGCCTTTACTTATTCAGGGACCGCTAAGCTGCCGGTTTCCGGAAGCTGTCTTGGACTTGTATTTGGGGTTGATCGTCCCGACGCGCCCTCTTCCGGAACGTGGTACGGTGCTAATGTGGATACTTACGGCGGAAAAGCGGTGGCAAAGCTATTCTGCAATCAGAAGGGAAGCGAGTTATGGCGGTTGACTGCTGAAATTCCGCTTGCTCAAGATGGCATTTATCATCTAACTGTCGCTGTTTCGGATAATAAAACGATCACATATATGGTGAACGGAATTAAAATCGGCGAAAAAAAGGATCGCGGTTATCAGGCGGGCAGACTGGGACTGGTGGCATGGAACGGGGGCGGGTCCTTTGATCAAGTAAGCTGTACGTTGCCCGGCTTTTCGGAGGGGGAACAGGTTCCTTCTGTTACCGATGCACCGTCCGCCGGACAGCAAACTGAAACGGTCGGCGCGGCAGGTTCTGAAAATCAGACGGTAAGGACCGAATCCAAAAGGGGATTTTTGCTGGCGGTTGGCGGCGCCTTGCTGGCGGCTGCCGCAGGCGG
>CAZMTU010000032.1:0-21376 GCA_964569225.1 uncultured Lachnospiraceae bacterium
TTTGATTTTGAGCCATACCTTCATGACAAGCGAATGAGGCAGCAGCTTTGCCGCCAATCGCATCAACTTCACAGAGCCTCCCGGAACACAAATATCCTTCCGCTTCTCTGCTGCCTTCAGCGTTTGACCGACTACAAACACAGGATCATACATCGGCGAGAAATTAGTACAAGCGTCCGGATCCTCGCTTTGCGCCGCGACATCAAAAAATTCGGTATCTACATAACCGGGGCAGAGCGTAGTTACGCTGATCCTTCGTTCGGAAAGCTCCCGATGAAGCGCTCTGCCGAAATGAAGGGTAAACGCCTTGGTAGAGGCGTAAATATTGAAGCATGGCAACGGTTGAAAGGAGGACTGTGAACCTAACAGAATGATCCTTCCGCCTTCTGTTATTCGGTCAAGGCACACTCTCACAGTGCGCATCATCCCTAAAATATTTAGCTCCACCATTCTTTCGGCGTTGGCTTCGGAAATCTTGGGGAAAGCGCCATATTTTCCCAGTCCCGCCGCCGTCACCAACATTTTGATATGGGCATCCGCGCTGTTCAGCGCTTCCTTCAGCCGTTCAAAGCTGTCCTGCTGGCACAAGTCCAGTGCCAACGGGCGGATCTTTTCCCCCAATTGACTTTTCAGCTCCTCCAGCCGATCCTTTCGCCGAGCTATTACCCAAATTTGATCTAATTCAGCGCTTCTTGCCGCGATCTGCCGGACAAATTCTCTACCCATACCTGAGGAAGCGCCTGTAATCAGTGCAATGTTCATTCGATTGTCCCCTTTCCTTTTACTGCCGAAATCTAAAGATATTAATCACCCTTGGCCGCATCTGCCTGTTCCATAAGCTTAAAGAAATGATCCGCCCGGATGAATTCGGCTTTTCCGTTTAGTTTGGCAGCAAGCTCCTTTTCCAAATCCGCCAAATCGGAAAGCGTTAGTTTCCCCCATACCGACATCTGCGCCGCAATAAAGAGAGGCGAAGCGCCATCAAACTTGTCAGCCTCTCTGTGAAGCACCTTCGACAAATGCTCTTTAGTGGTGGTATAACAAGGCGTAAGCTGCTTCACGATCTTTCCGTTTTGCTGTACAGAGGAAACTGATTCCCGATCATCTGTAAAAAGCTGAACGGTCAACCCATAAAGAGAAGGCGCGTTCTGAACATAAATTTCCCGCTGACCTTCAGTAAGATTATCCCAAACCGTTACTACCTTTAAGCCGGTACGCTGAAAATACCGGTCGGACATCTGCACATATTTCGCAAATTTTGCTTCATCTTCCACATAATTTCCAGCCGGAATATCCTCCTCCAGCGTATTCACCGGCATGGCATAGCCCAATCCGGAAGGACCACTGACAAAGCAATCCTTAACGGTAGAATGGTCGTAATAATAATTCATCATACCGGGCGCCGTATCTGCCAAAGAAGGTGAAATGGTCCAGTTAACCGCCACCTTGCCCCGAGCGTCTGCATTTTCATCCCAGAATTTACGCATATAGTGTTCAACGTACTGAATATTGTCGCCATCGCTGACAAACATGGTAATATACATTTTATTTTCAAGCGGCGGCAGCTCAGGAATGGGGCGAACACGAATCGCCTCCCGCTGACCGTAAACAGTCGCGTTGGCAAAAAAGTCTGCCGGAACGGTAGACAGTCCCGCTGAAGTAGCGGTTGTAATCCCCGAACGTTCTTCGGTGTACCAACCGGCCGCAATCGCTTTTCCCGGCTCCATATCGTCTAAGAAGCGGCGGTACACCGCCTTTTCGGCAGGCGAATTCCGGCAATCGCAGAAAACTGTGGCAGCGCCGGCAGCAGCCGCCAAATCCCGAAGATAGCATGACATAGACGGCCGCTGGGAAATAATCAGGCGATGGCTGCAGGACGTCCAGTAGGTTTCGTATAAATAGGTATAAATCTCCTCCGCAGTGGTCATTACCAGACCGGTCAGATCAATAACCGTCGGAAGCTGAATGCCGTCCGCTTCTGCCCTTGCCAAGAGGTCCGCCGTTATCGGAAGCCCTTTAACCGAAGCTGCCGCCGAACAAGCCAAATTGACATAATGTTCGCTTTTCTCTGTGCTGTACACTACCCATCCGGCTGCTTCAGAAGCGTATTTTTTAAGCAATTCCATCGGTTCCGTCTTAACATAGGTATAACCGAAAGTATTCGCCCATGTATCGGCCCCCCTCTCCTGCCTTTTCATCGATCATGAAAATACGGGGCGCGGCGGCATTGACAATTCCCTGCAGCGCAGATAGCAGGATCTGCATTGCTTTTGTCTGTCCAACCGGCGAAAAACCGTCCATATTCGCCGCAGGTGTTCCGAATGTAGGAAAAATCTGACCTTCCGGCCAGTGCATTGTTTGCGTCATATTCAATCCTCCATGTATAATTAGCAATTTTACTATATACATTGTAGCCGAAAGAATTTACAAGGTCAATAGTTTTCTTGTTTTTTTAGGCAAATTTCCCTTTTTCTTGTCTCTTTGTACAATTTGGTTAAGCGCCATATAAATAAATCGAGATTAAATTTTAAATTATAAGCTGTACGCTAAAACATCAAATGATTTCTATTTTTTGAATTTTCTCTATTGACAAAGTACCAACTGTATGCTATAATGCTGTATAGCATTTTACTTTACAGCTTGGAGATGAGCGCTTGACAGAAAAAAAACTGGATCTGTCTTTGCTGCTGGAGTTTTACGGCGGGCTGCTGACCGACCGCCAGCGGGAAATGACCGATTATTGTTATAATGATGATCTATCATTAAGCGAAATTGCGGAGCTTACCGGCATTACTCGCCAGGGCGTTTGGGAGGGACTGCGCAAATCGGAGAGTATCCTGCGCTCGGCAGAAGAAAAACTAAAGCTTTATGAAAGCTACAAAAAAAGGCTTGAAACGGTAGACTATGTGATCGGTCGACTGAAAGAAATGGCGGGCGAAGGCGCTGAAGTGAAAGATCTGCTTGATGCGCTGGAGAACATGCCGCTGGGATAACGCAGGCGAACCTATATTGTCACAAGTTGTCTGCTGTTGATGATTAAAAGCTTTTACAAGCGGCTTTTAATTCCCTTTTTGGGGTAGCGTTGAGGAAAATCAGAAGTTTTTAAAAAAGCTTCTCACAGTTGCTTGGGCATTGTCCCAATTTATAATCAAATGAAGGAGCAGACATGTTTCAAAGTTTATCTGACAAACTCAGTGAAGCGTTCAAAAAATTCCGGAACAAGGGGAAACTGACCGAAGCAGACGTAAAAGCTGGCATGCGGGAAGTCAGACTGGCGCTGCTAGAAGCGAATGTCAATTATAAAGTTGTCAAGGACTTTATTAAAACCGTCACTGAACGCGCCGTGGGCAGCGAGGTGCTGGAAAGTTTGGTACCCGCTCAGCAAATCATTAAAATAGTCAACGAAGAGCTAACCAGCCTAATGGGCGGCAGCGTTTCCAAATTAGAAATCGCGTCAAAGCCTCCTACAATTATTATGATGTGCGGTCTGCAGGGAGCAGGTAAAACTACCCATGCCGGCAAGCTGGCGGGCTTATACAAAAAGCAGGGCAAGCATCCATTGCTGGTCGCCTGTGACATTTACCGCCCTGCCGCTATCAAGCAGTTGGAGGTAGTAGGCGGACAATTAAACATACCGGTATTTACTTTGGGAGACAAGGTTTCTCCAGTAAAAATCGCTCAAGAGAGTGTGAAATACGCCGAAAAGCAGGGCTGCGACATGGTCTTTATTGATACAGCGGGGCGTCTGCACAGTGACGAAAATATGATGAACGAGCTGGTGGAGATCAAAGAAAAGGTGAACCCCACTGAGATCCTGCTGACCATCGACGCTATGCTTGGTCAGGACGCCGTCAATATAGCGGAAACCTTTAATAACCGCTTAGACATCACCGGCGTCATTTTGACTAAGCTAGACAGCGACACCAGAGGCGGCGCCGCGCTTTCGGTACGGCATGTCACCGGTAAGCCCATTAAATTCGTGGGAACAGGCGAAAAGCTGGACACCATAGAGCCTTTTTATCCCGATCGGATGGCGTCGAGAATTCTCGGCATGGGAGATATGCTTACCCTTATCGAAAAAGCGGAACAGGCATATGACGAAAAAAAAGCGATGGAGCTTGAAAAAAAGCTGCGCTCCTCTACCTTTACTTTAGATGATTATATGGAGCAGTTTCAGCAAATCAAGCAGATGGGCAGCATGGAGCAGATCGCCGCAATGCTGCCGGGCATCAAACCGGGCGCCTTAAAGGATGCCCAAATAGATGAAAAGGTGATTACCCATATGGAGGCCATTATCACTTCTATGACGCCTAAAGAGCGCGCTAAGCCTGATATTATCAACAGCTCGCGCCGCAAACGGATCGCAGCCGGCAGCGGTACCAGCGTGGAAGACGTCAATAAACTGTTAAAGCAATTTGATCAGACCGCTAAGCTGATGAAGCAATTTTCTAAAGGCGCATTCGGCAAAAAGGGAAAATTCCGAATGGGATTTTAACCGTTCTCTACTCGTGCCTTTTATAAACATGATTTGAGCAGACGGCGACTTGTTTGCAGTGTAGGAAGCTGCACGACTAATTGCGCGGCTTCCTACGCTGCTAAACCTTCCGCCTCTGACTTAATATATTTTTTATTTATTATTTTTGGAGGAAAAGAAAATGGCAGTAAAAATCAGACTCAGAAGAATGGGCGCAAAGAAAGCTCCCTTTTACCGTGTAGTAGTAGCAGATTCCAGATATCCCCGCGACGGTCGTTTCATCGAAGAAATCGGTTACTATAACCCCATGACCAATCCCGCTGAGATCAAAATTGACGCAGAAAAGGCTGCTCAGTGGCTGAAAAACGGTGCGCAGCCTACTGAAACGGTTAAGGCTCTGCTGAAAAACAGCGGCATCGAAAAATAATTCCGCAAGGAGAAGGATAAAATGTCGGATCTGAAAAAAACGCTGACCGACATTGCAAAGGCTTTGGTGGATTATCCCGAAGAAGTTGCAGTGATCGAAACCGAAGACGAAAAAGAAGGCGTGATCCTTACCCTTTCGGTCGCCGAAAGCGACATGGGTAAGGTGATCGGACGGCACGGTCGGATCGCTAAAGCAATCCGTACCGTGATGAAATCCGCAGCCAATGCAGACGGAAAAAAACTGTCTGTTGAAATTAAATAAATTGATAAAACCGCCGATTTAACCGGCGGTTTTTGTCAATTTATGTCTACCAAATAAATTTTTTGTTTTTATGCCGCAAAAATGTCAAGCATTCAAAATGTTCCAGACGGTCCAATCAGAACTGAACCGCATGCGGCACTAAACTAATCCGCAAGCATTTTTTACCGTTTGAAAACACGCGGCCAATTGCGCTGTTTTTATTCTTTTTTCGTCTTTTTACTTCAGAATTCTTGACAGACAGCAAATTATTAGATATAATGTAAGTTAGTTTATATTTTGACAAACATCTGGAGGATATAACCATGCAGTGGACATCAGTCAATGATATTCGCGAAAAATATCTCACCTTTTTTGAATCAAAAGGCCACCTGCGCCACAAGAGCTTTCCGTTGGTTCCCATAGGGGACAAATCTATTCTGCTGATCAACGCAGGCATGACGCCTTTGAAAAAGTATTTCACCGGTGAACTGGAGCCGCCTCGTCACCGCATGACCACCTGTCAGAAGTGCATCCGAACGCCTGACATCGAGCGGGTAGGCATCACTGCCCGTCACGGTACCTATTTCGAAATGCTGGGCAACTTCTCCTTCGGCGATTACTTCAAGCATGAAGCCATTAGCTGGGCTTGGGAATTCATTACCAAAGTTTTGGAAATGCCGGTGGACAAGCTGTGGGTGACAATTTATCAGGACGATGACGAAGCCTTTGACATTTGGGCAAACGAGATCGGCGTAGATCCCGCCCGCATTGTTCGGCTGGGTAAAGAAGATAACTTCTGGGAACACGGTTCTGGTCCCTGCGGTCCCTGCTCGGAAATTCATTTTGACCGCGGACCCGAATATGGCTGCGGAAAGCCTGACTGCAAACCGGGCTGCGACTGCGACCGCTATATGGAATTTTGGAATCTGGTATTTACTCAGTTCAATAATGACGGAAAAGGCAATTATACCCGTTTGGCAAAGCCAAACATTGACACCGGCATGGGTCTGGAACGCCTTGCCTGTATCATGCAAGGCGTAAACAATCTGTTTGAAGTGGATACTGTCCGGAACATTATGAAAGCGGTAAGTGAGAAAGCAGGAGTTCACTACGGAGACGATCCTAAAACGGATATTTCCCTTCGGGTCATCACCGACCATATCCGCTCTACCACCTTCTTAGTCAGCGACGGCGTCGTACCCTCCAATGAAGGCCGGGGTTATGTACTTCGCCGACTGCTGCGCAGAGCTGCCCGCCACGGTAAAATGCTGGGCATTTCAGGGCTGTTCCTTGGGGACATCTGCGAGGTGGTAGCGAAAGAGAACTACTCCGAATACCCCGAACTTACCGAAAAGCTGGATTATATCAAGAAAATTATTTCTATAGAGGAAGAACGCTTCGCTTCTACCATTGATGCCGGTCAGGCGATCCTTTTCAATATTGCCCGCAAAGTGATGCAGGAGGGCAGGCATGTGATCTCTGGCGAAGATGTTTTCAAGCTGTATGACACCTTCGGCTTTCCCTATGATCTCACCAAAGAAATTGCTGCTGAGCAATCGCTGGAGTTAGATGAAGAAGGCTTCAAGAAATTGATGACCGATCAGAAGGAACGCACTCGCGCCGCCCGCGCGTCTATTTCCGGCTGGAGCGATGCCTCAAAGTCTCTGCTTTCCGATTTTACACCCACTGAATTTGTGGGCTACGATCAGGATGTTTGTGAAGCCACCGTATTGGGGATTATTGCAAACGATATGGAAGTAGAACTTGTCACCGAAGGCGATTTCTCACTGATTACCGATAAAACCGTCTTTTATGGCGAAGGCGGAGGTCAGGTTGGTGATACCGGCGTAATATACGATCATGACACCATGATCAATGTCATCGACACCCAAAAGGTAAACGGCGTTTATATTCATCAGTGCAGCATTGTAAACGGAGATATCAAGGTAGGTGACACTGTGCGTCTTGAAATTAACACAGGCCGCAGGGTATCAATTCGCCGCAACCATTCCGCCTGCCATCTGCTGCAAGCCGCCTTGCGTCAGGTACTGGGTGCTCATGTAGAGCAGGCTGGCTCTCATGTGGACGAATTCCATGTGCGCTTTGATTTCACTCATTTTGCTCCGCTTACCGAAAAAGAATTGATTGCGGTAGAAAATCTTGTAAATGCCCATATTCTGCTGGGCGAACCGATCACCACCACTGAAACCGATATTGAAACCGCCAAAAAAGAAGGCGCCATGGCACTCTTTGGCGAAAAATACGGAAAAGTAGTTCGCATGGTCAAGATGGGAATCTTCTCTACCGAGCTTTGCGGCGGCACCCACATGGATAACACCGCTAAAATCGGACTTTTCAAGATCAATTCTGAATCCTCTGTAGCCGCAGGTGTTCGCCGAATCGAAGGCGTTACCGGTATTGGTGTTCTGTCCCTGCTGGGTGAAAAGGACAACTTGATCACCGAAACCGCCAAGATCATGAAGGTCGGCAATATTTCCGACCTGCCAAGCCGCGCCAGTCAGCTTCTGTCTGAACTGAAGCAGGCAAAATCCGAGATTGAGTCGCTCCAATCCAAAATGGCAAACGCTAAGCTGGCTTCGATCGCTGACCATTGCATAGAAGTAAAAGGCTTAAGCGTCATTGCCGCCAAAGCTGAGGGCGTTTCAATGGAGGCCGTTCAGACAGTCTGTGACAATCTGAAAGCCGCCACCCCCTCCGCAGTGATTGTAATCGCAATCATTTCCGGTGATAAACTAAACTTTATTGCTTCCTGCGGCAAGGAAGCCCTTGCTAAAGGCGCGCATGCCGGCAATTTGGTGAAAAAAGTTTCCGCCATTTGTCAAGGCGGCGGCGGCGGTCGCCCCGATCACGCTTCCGCAGGCGGCAAGAATGTTGCCAAAGTGGACGAAGCATTGACAGCTGTCCCCACTTTGCTCGAAGACATGCTGAAATGATTTTTTGCGGGAAAACTTTTATATCAAGTTTTCCCGCTCTTTTAAAGCATCTGAAATGATAATGGCAGCAAGGTTAGCGCTGCTTGAAGAAAAACAATACCTTGCAAATTTTAGGGGAGTTATTATGCAGTCTTACGCATTTTTTTTGGACATTGATGGTACGCTCACTGACGGCGAGTATGTGCCGCCTGTGAATATTGAAGCGGTCGCTTACGCACGCGCTCGAGGGGTACCGATCTTTTTAAACACCGGAAGAAGTTTTCGCTTTATTCCCGACCGCGTTTGGCAAAATTTTTCCTTCGATGGAGTTATAGCCGGATCAGGCGCCTATGTGCGGCTGGGTGACCAGGTTTTGCAAAATCATGCTATTAACACTGAGCAATTAGCAGAGGATTTTCGCTTTCTCATGGCGCAAAAGGTTGCCTTTGTATTTGAAGGAGAACATCAGGTGCTGGTAGCAAACCGACCCCCTCGGCATGCCTATTGGCTGCCGCTGACTGATGAAGCACAGCTATACTCTGAATATGCCAATGCACGCATTGAAAAAATAAATTTGTCCGGAAAGCTCTCTTCAGAAGTAACCGCATATCTTTCCCAAAAATATCATCTATTACAGCACGAAACTTACGCCGAAGCCTCTATTCCAGGCTGTGACAAAGGGCGAGGGATGAAGCTTGCCTGCACCTATCTGCCTGCCGGAACTAAAAGTGTCGCGATCGGCGATTCTATGAACGATTTGGAAATGCTGGACGCCGCAGATCTCTCGATCGCAATGGGCAACGCCCCCGATATGCTGAAAGCCCGCTGCCATCAAATCACCTTGTCTGCCGCCGAAGGGGGCGTGGCATATGCGATCCATTCACTGATCGGCTGAGAACTAAGAACTGAGAACTAAGAAAGGATACAAACATGAACCCTATCGCTTCATTTACTGTTGATCACGATCACATTATTCCGGGTATTTATATCTCCCGTATCGATGGAGATGTGGTCACTTATGATCTGCGTACCCGCACCCCCAATGCCGGCGATTACATGGACAATCTTACCATGCACAGCGTAGAGCATATGGCTGCTACCCTTCTCCGCAACAGCGAGATTGGCTCTGAAGTGATTTACTTCGGTCCTATGGGTTGTCAGACTGGCTTCTATCTGCTGGTGCGATCATCCGTCGACGCTCAAACCGTATTGAATATCCTCAAAAAAGTACTTCAAGGCGTACTTGATCACACTGGCGAAGTTTACGGCGCAAGCCGAAAAGCCTGCGGAAACTGGCGGAATCTGTCCCTTGATGCTGCCAAGAACGAATGCGCCCGCTATCTGACGGCATTGAATGCCCGCGACTGGGATTTCACCTATCCAACCTGCTGAAAAAAGGAGTGACATCTATGATTGGAATTATCGGTGCGATGCAAACCGAAGTCAGTACTCTCATCGCCGCGCTGGAGGCGCCGGTCCGGACCACGGTCGCAGGCTGCGAATTTTTCAGCGGCATTCTCTGCGGAAAAGATACTGTTATCGTTATGTGCGGTATCGGAAAGGTTGCCGCTGCCATCTGCACGCAGGCTATGATCGATTCTTTCCATCCTGACATTATTGTTAATACCGGCGTTGCCGGTGGATTGGAAACAACCTTAGAAATCGGCGATATAGTAGCAGCGACCGATGCGGTCCAGCACGATTTTGACCTCACCGCTTTTGGCTACGCCAAGGGATATATGCCTGCCTACGGTAAGGATAAAGAGCGCCCCAGCGGGTACCCTGCCGATCCGGTTCTTCTTCAAAAGCTTGTCCAAGCAGCAACACAGATCGATCTGCGCTGCGTTACAGGACGAATCGTATCGGGGGATATATTTGTGTCCTCCGGAACGCTTAAACACGCGCTGATAAGCGAATTTGGCGCCTCAGCGGCCGAAATGGAGGGGGCAGCCATTGCCCAGGTGGCTTATTCAAACCGCATTCCCTTCGCTATTCTTCGAGCTATTTCCGACCTTGCCGATCGGGAAGCTGCCATTTCCTTTGATGAGTTTGAACGAATCGCCGCTGAGCGCTCGGCGGCGCTGATTCAGCAGTTTGTGAAATTAATCTGATGACAGAAAAAACGCAGTCTTTCCTTATTAAGTGTACAACTGTTTAAAATGATAGAGCTATCTCTATAGCTGATAATGGCATAGTCTGTCCGAGCGCTTTCTACAATTAGCCGCACAATTTCCTGCATTTTCGAATGGAGCAATAAACGGCAGTACAGCAACTCCTCTATGAACAGATTGGCTGAATCTACACAATATATGTACCTGCAATAAACTGCTAAATTCTAAATCACCGGCAATCCAATAGGTTTACCCTTTATGGGTCAAATCCTCGTTATAATTCTTCTATCAATAGTCAGCGTCAAAATTAGTGAAGTCATACATGTCCTGAAGTACCGCAAGATCAGTCATATATTCTTTTTACTGATACCCAATACATAGTGCTGAGGAGAAATGATAATATCTCACTCCCCTGCACCTGTCAGTAAACCAGTTTGTACTGCCTGCATAAACACGGAACAGCTTTTCAAAAGCTCGGCAATTTCCATTGTGATTCCTAAATTATTCCGCATATTTAGTTTCTTTTTTTAATCGTAACATCTACTGACTTCGCCGAAGCTTTGTCAGATAAAGCTGAACATTTCACATAACCGCATTAGGTCCTTGCACATATCCTATCACAGTATCACATTGTCAAAATGTAACGCGAAAGGAAGTTTTTCAGAGTAAAGAGGTTCAGCCGAGTCAAGGCTTTCTGATGATACAGATGATTCAGGCAGCTTGGTAATAACAATTGCATCAATAATAGAAAAAGCTTCGATGATTGAAACGATGACTCGTCAGATTAATGCTCCGCACAAAATAAAAAGCGGCGGGCAGCATAAGCGTACGCGCATTAGACGTTAATTGAGTAAAAAAGCATGAAGGATATTTTTATGGAATTTTTCTTTCATAATTCATGCTGTTTTCCCAACATTTTTTTCTTAAAAAATGCTCTTTTTACTCGATGAAACAAAAAATTCCCAAATCCAATGGGATCTGGGAATTGTGAAGCCGCTTGACGTAAAACGCGCTCAGCGCTTGGAGAACTGGGGAGCGCGACGGGCTGCTTTGAGACCGTATTTTTTTCTTTCCTTCATACGAGGATCTCTCGTCAGGAAGCCCGCCTTCTTCAAGGCAACACGGAATTCTTCATTGCTGGCGAGCAGCGCTCTTGCTACACCGTGACGGATGGCTCCGGCCTGTCCGGAAATACCGCCGCCTCGAACGGTGCAGATAATATCAAATTTTCCGATTGTATCGGTTACACCAAAGGGCTGATTAACGATCAGCTTCAGTGTTTCAAGTCCGAAGTAATCGTCGATGTCGCGGCCGTTAATGGTAATCGTACCGTTGCCAGGATACAGACGAACTCTTGCGGTGGAGCTTTTTCTTCTGCCTGTTCCGTAGAAATAAGGCTTTGCACTTGTATACATTTCTTAAACTCCTTCCTTAACCTTCGATTGCCTTAGGACACTGCGCTGCATGGGGATGCTCGGCACCGGCGTAAACGTGCAGGCGGGTCTTGCTCTTATCTCCGATGGAGTTATGAGGAAGCATGCCGGTTACTGCCAGTTCCATCGCCTTTTCAGGCTTAGTCGCCATCAGAGTTGCGTACTGCACCTTCTTCAATCCGCCAATGTAGCCGGAGTGATGGTAATAATACTTTTGGGTCAGCTTCTTACCGGTAAGAACCGCTTTAGAAGCGTTAATGATTACGACAAATTCACCGCAATCCACATGAGGGGTATACTCAGGACGATGCTTACCATTCAGAATGGTAGCGGCCAGCGCCGCAGTCTTACCCATAGGCTTGCCAGCTGCGTCAATAACATACCAGCCGCGCTCAACCGTTTCTTTTTTTGCCATAAAAGTAGACATGGGAAACTTTTTTCTCCTTTACAGATAAATATTTCATTTACAACGATTTGAATTATATCACTTTGATAACGGTTTGTCAACCCTTTTTCCGTAAAAAAATGTTCACATTTCAAAAAATCATTTCATATCTCTTTAAATCTCTTTTTTTCTATTAAATACTCTTTTTTTCTAATTTTCATTTTCAAATTGTTTACAATTATTTTTTTCTCCGCAGTCAGACTGCGACAAAAAATTCACATCGTCTGTGGGATAATAGGTTCGGTATTCACGAAAGAAAATTTAAGATAAAGATCTGCAAACCGATGTTGGCTGTTTTGACCGATTTTGGTTAAGCGATTTTCTGTAAGCGCTACGCAGCAACATTTTAAGCTCATCTGAATAAACTCAATAACCTGACTCGCATATTTTGCACATATAGGTGCATACAATCTTAGCAGGAAGAAGCACACGGGCAATTACCGTTAGCTTAAATCGGAAAGGAAGGACATATCATGTGGGAAAATAAATATATGCCTGAGGGAATGCTGTATTCAAAAAACGAACCGAGCGAATGGATTACTACCGTTGCCGGGCTTGAAAAGGCTATGGCAACCGGTAGAATTTTGGAGGCGCCCGCGATTCTTTGCGATGGAGCACTGAATCTGACAGTAGATTTAGGAGTCATGCAAGGCATCATTCCCCGTCAGGAAGCGGCACTCTCCGCGGGAAACGATGGCGTAAAGGACATTGCCATAATTTCAAGAGTAGGCAAACCGGTCTGTTTTAAAATTTTAGGATTTGAAAATGACGCCAAAGGCGGTCAACGGGCCATTCTGTCCAGAAAAGCCGCTCAGCTCGAGTGTCTGAACGATTATCTGCTCACACTCTCTGCCGGCGATATTATTCCTGCCCGTATCACTCATTTGGAGCATTTCGGCGCCTTTGTAGACATTGGCTGCGGAATTGCTTCTCTGCTCTCAATCGATTCAATTTCGGTATCGAGAATTTCACATCCCAAAGATCGCTTTTATGTGGGCATGCCTATAAAAGCGGTCGTTAAAAGCGTAGATGCCGCTATGGGCCGTATTTATGTCAGTCATAAAGAACTACTGGGTACGTGGGAGGAAAACGCGGCGCATTTTCAGATTGGACAGACCGTAGTAGGGATCGTTCGATCCATCGAGGAATACGGCATTTTCATTGAACTGGCTCCCAATCTCGCGGGACTTGCTGAATACCGTGAGGATGTAAGCGTGGGACAAAGCGCTGCCGTCTACATCAAGAATATTATACCAGAGCGTATGAAAATCAAACTGGTCATCATTGATACCTGCCGACAGGGTACCGAACTCCATCCCGGACCTATGGAATATTACATCATGCCTGAAAAAGAACATATTGATTATTGGCGTTATTCTCCCGAAGGAACCTCCAAACTCATTGAAAGCGTTTTTTAAGCAGTCCTCTTGAATTTCCCGCTAAATCGCTGTATGTATGAGATCACTTCTCGCTGAACATACTATCTCGGAAAGGAGTGAGCTCATTGACTGATATCGAACTGATCAATTTGATCCGTCAGAATGTTGAAATGGGTATCGACGGTATTTCTATGGTGCTGTCCTATGCGAAAGATCCGCAGTTTAAAAAAGCGCTGGAGGAGCAGCGAAGCGATTATCGCAGCTTCTATCAGGAAGCGGACCAGATTTTAAATGATCTGCGAGGTAAACCAAAAGATGTGCCCGTGTTGGCAAAAATATCCTCTGAAATGATGGGAACGCTAAAGAGCATGTCAGCAGACGACTCTAAAATTGCGGAAGAAATGATTCGGGGTACCACCACCGGACTTGCCAAGCTGACCCGGCATCTGAACGCTTACGGTGACGGCGATGAAAAAATTGTTTCTTTGGCCAAACGACTAATCAAGGCGGAAGAGAAAAACGCAGAGGTTATGAAAGCCTATCTTTGACCGATTTACGCTGTAAAAGAGTTATTTGAATAAAATCACTGTAAAAGACGCGGCGAAAAACGCCGCGTCTTTTACAGTGATTTTTATATTCAGTCCAAGACATTCATCGTATAGCTTTTTATGTAAAACAACGCACACGAAACCGTTGCAAGGAAATTAATCTATTTCAATTTTTTCTGCTCGGCGCAAGTTTTTGCAATCGTCAAGCAAATCAACCGATCAGCACCATCTGCCGTAAGCAGTTCCGCAGCCGCCAACATAGAGGCACCGGTAGTAAAAATATCATCAACCAGCACAACAGTTCTGCCGTCAAGCGATGGGTGATTTTCTTTTAATTTATAGGCGGCACGGGCATGGACAAGCCGCTCTTCCGCGCTCAGTTCCTTCTGCACCCCTCCCTGCTTTCTATCGAACAAAGACAGCATAGGAAATCCTGAAATTGCAGAAAGCCGACGTGCCAGTTCCTTCGCCTGATCTACACCGGCGTCCGCCGCTCTGCGCCTGCTTCTGGGCAGAAAAGTAATCAAACAATTTTTAGGCATCGGCAGATGATTCAGCCGTTCCGCCAATTCTTCGGCTAAAAAATCATACAATAAGGTATAATTTTCATCCTTGACTGCCATTAATAGCCTGCCTGCTGTGTCCTCTGCCGTACGGTAAGCAGCTATATGCGCGCATTTCGCTTTCAATTTCAGCAGACTTCGAGGTGTGCAGCTGCATTCACATTGCTTTCTGTGGCAAACAAAACAGCGTGTTTCCTTTGCCTGCCGCCATTTTTCTAAACAGGTAGGACAAAGCACTTTGCTTGAGGACTGCATTGACGTTTGTGAAAACTCCCTTCCAATGGGTAGAAGTTCTCCACATGCAGCACAAAAAGGCGGATAAAGCAAATCAAGCATCAGATGGTACAGCTTCATTGATGATACTGACTGAGCAGATAGCGCAGACCGGTGTATCGATTGACCTGACGCTTGTTCTCTACCATTCCCTGTACAACATCCGGCCGTCCCACCATTACTACCATTCGCTGAGCACGAGTAACTGCCGTATACAGCAGATTACGGGTAAGCAGCTTGGGTGAATAGGCATAAATCGGCATAACGATCACCGGATATTCGCTTCCCTGGCTTTTATGAACCGTAATAGCGTAGGCATGCTCCAATTCTTCCAATTGAGTGAAATCGTAAACCGCTGTCCGGTCATCAAAACAGACGGTCAACTGTTCATTTCCTAAGTCAATAGCATTGATCACGCCGATATCTCCATTGAAAATACCGCAGCCTTCCTCTTCTCCCCGATTCCACACCATATCATAGTTGTTTTTTATCTGCATCACCTTATCGCCTTCCCGAAAGACCACATCACGAAACCGACGCTCCTTTTTTCCTTGAGAAGGCGGATTTTGAGCCGCCTGCAGCATTTGATTCAGCACCTCTGTCCCAGCCCTTCCCTTGCGGGAAGGCGTAATTATCTGAATTTCCTGCCGAATCGAATCTCCGTAGGTTCTGGGCAGGCGGTTCAGGCAGAGATCAGCAATTGTTGGAGCGATCTGGTTCTCATTCTCCCTTGTAAGAAAGAAAAAATCACCGCTTTTATCATCCAATACCGGTAATTCACCTCGGTTGATCGCATGCGCATTGGTAATAATCCGGCTTTCCTGTGCCTGTCTGAAAATTTCGGTCAACCGAACGGTTGAAAAGCGCTCAGACTCAATAATATCACACAGCACATTTCCCGCTCCCACTGAAGGAAGCTGATCGGCATCTCCGATAAGAATCAGGCGGGCGCCCGGTTTAATTGCTTTCAGTAATGCCGCAAGAAGCAAGGTATCGACCATAGACGCTTCATCTATAATAAACACATCTTCATCGAGCAGATCATTTTCATCCCGCATAAACTGAGGCTTTCCCTCTACGGTATATTTCATTTCCAGCATCCGATGAACCGTTTTTGCCTCGCTTTGCGTGGCCTCCGACATCCGCTTCGCGGCCCGTCCGGTAGGCGCCGCCAGCGCCACCGTCTGTCCCATTCGTTCCGTCAATCGAATGATAGCCCGAACAATAGTAGTTTTACCGGTACCCGGTCCACCGGTCAGCACCATTACGCCACCGGTCAGCGCCGCTTTGATTGCCTGCCGTTGGAGTCCGGCGTACTCGATGCCCTCCTCCCGTTCAATCTGCATAATCATACGGCCGATATCGTCTATTCCCACCGGCGGTGAAACCTCGTCCAGCAAAGTCAGCTTCTGAGCAATATATTTTTCTGCCTGATAGTAATCCTCCAAATAAGCACAGCTTGTCCCGCCGTAACGGATCAGGCGAACCTGCTCAATTCCCGCTTCCAGCGCAGCACGGACCTTTTCTGCTTCCAATCCTAACAGATGAGCTGCCAATATAACCAATTTATCGGCCGGAATAAATACATGTCCGTTGCGGGTGGCATTATAATTCAGTGCATATTTAATGCCTGACCGGATCCGAAAAAGCGAATCGGGCGCGCAGCCTAATGATTTGGCCAGCTCATCCGCCCGTTCAAAACCGATTCCGTAAACCTCCTCGCAAAGAATATACGGGTTCTGCTTGATCAGATCGACCGCACTGCTGCCCCAACGCTTATAAATCTTTACAGTAGTGGACGGACCAAAAAAATCCCTGCAAAAAAGCATAATGCTTCGCATTCCAAACTGTTCGGCAAACGCTTCGTTTATCTGCCTCGATTTTTTGGGGGTAATTCCCGGAACATCAGTCAGATATTCCGGGTGATGCTCAATTACATCAAAGGTTTCGTCCCCGAAAATGTCCACAATCTTTCGGGCAGTCACCTTACCGATCCCCCGAATTGCGCCGGAGGCAAGGTATTTATACATCGCCTCCGCATTTGCCGGAAGCTGTTTCTCATAATATTCAACCCTGAACTGCCGTCCATAGGAAGCGTGAGTTTCCCATTTGCCCATTACCTTGATTTCTTCGCCGGCAGCCGCGTAAGGCATGATCCCTACAATGGTGTAAAGCTCTTCTCCGGCGTCCAGCTCACAGACGGCATATCCATTTGAGTCGTTCTGATAGGTCACATGATTAATGGTCCCCTCCAAAACGATGAGATCTTCGTTCTTTTCGCTTTCTGATACGCTCAGAACGACGCACACTCCCTTCCGTTTCAACGCATGATTTGTCTTTAAACGCCCATTTTTGCAGCAGCGCCGCCAGTTCATGGAGGGCTGTATATCCACCGTAAACCGCCAGAACAGCTACGATAATTTCCAACACTTGTGCCATAACAATCCCCTCGGTGACAGTATATGCACTCGAGGGATGTACGGTGTGCCGTTTTATGCTAATTTTTCAGCAATCAGCGAAGCGAGATCTGTTTTTTCCCACGCTACCCCTAAATCTTCTCTGCCGATCTGACCGTAAGAAGCAAGCTGCGCATAGATAGGCCGGCGCAGATCAAACCGTTCAATTATAGCAGCCGGACGCAAGTCGACCAATTTGTTTACCGCTTGGGCAATGGCATCATCCTCTGCCTTGCCTGTTCCAAAAGTATCCACCATCAGCGAAACCGGTTTTGCTACACCGATGGCATAGGCCAATTGCACCTCACATTTGTCCGCAAGACCTGCCGCCACAATGTTTTTAGCCAAATAACGGGCGGCATATGCAGCCGTACGGTCCACTTTTGTTGGATCCTTACCCGAAAAAGCGCCGCCGCCATGACGGCCGTAACCGCCATAAGTATCCACAATAATTTTACGTCCTGTCAATCCACTGTCACCCATAGGTCCGCCGATTACAAAGCGTCCAGTGGGGTTTACGTAAATCTTAGTAGCTTCATTTATAAGACTCTCCGGAATAATGGGACGGATCACCTCTCGAATCAAATCCTTCTCAATGATTTCATGATCGACATCCGGATCATGCTGAGTGGAAATAACAATGGTATCTACCCGAATCGGACGGCTGCCATCATATTCTACCGTCACCTGTGTTTTTCCATCAGGTCGCAGATAGGAAAGCACTTGATCCTTGCGCGCCTTGGTAAGCTGCCTTGCCAGCTTGTGCGCAAGCGAAATAGGCAGCGGCATCAATTCAGGTGTTTCATTGCAAGCAAAACCGAACATCATTCCCTGATCCCCTGCCCCGATATCGTAGCGGTCCTCTTCCCCGTTTTTCGCTTCCAGCGAGCGATCCACTCCCATGGCAATATCGGGCGATTGCCTGTGGATCATATTGATGACGGCACAGGTATCGCAGTCGAATCCATATTTAGCGCGATCATAGCCAATGGAACGGATTTTCTCACGAATGATTTTATCATAATCCACCTGCGCAGTAGTAGTAATTTCCCCCATGACCGCCACAACGCCGGTTGTCGTCACTGTTTCACAGGCAACTCTTGCCAGCGGATCTTCACTCAGAATCGCGTCCAAAATCGAATCGGAAATCAAATCGCATATTTTGTCGGGATGTCCTTCAGTTACCGATTCGGAAGTAAATAATTTTTTCATAGATTTCCCTCTTTTCCTGCGGCACCCCGAATTAAACCAATCACCGAATATCAATCAATAAAACGGAGCCGCACAAATTTGAAATGCCCACGGAGAAAATCCGTGGGCGATAAGCATCAAACACTCATCTCCAAGGAATTGGCACCTTGCCGTTCGGTAGGTTGCCGTGGCATCACAGGGCCTGTCCCTCCGCCACTCTCGATAAGCAGTTACTATAGTTTAGTATAACACATCGTTTGGAATTTTGCAATACCTTTTTACAAAAATCACAGCAAAAACGACAAAAAACCTAAAACACCGTAAGAAATCAGCGTCATAATTACACCCGCCGTCAGCACTCCGAGCGCAACAGCAAGCAGCGCCTTAGAAAATTTAACGCCGATCATACTGGCCACTAAAGAACCTGTCCATGCACCGGTTCCGGGAAGCGGAATAGCGACAAACAGAAAAAGCCCCCAAAAAGAGTATTTTTCAATTTTCGGGCGATTTTTCTCAACTTTTCGTTCCAACCAAAAGGCAAACTTAGAGAGAAATACAGGATGCTTCACTTTTTTCATCCAACGTATAATGGCGCCGATAAACAGCAAAATAAAGGGAACGGGAATCATGTTGCCTACTATACTTAGCAAATAGTTCATCCAAAAAGAAAGACCCAACCCGGCTCCGAGTGGAATAGAACCGCGCAATTCAATAATTGGAATCATTGAACAGATCAGCACACAAAGATGCCTGCCCAGCATATTCAAAAAAAAGTTTTCAATGGCTTTGATCATAGTACGCTCCAAAATGATTAAGGCGATGTACGGACACAACAGACAAAATGCCCGCCTTCGGACAAATTCTGCAAATGTCTGCGCTCCCGCAGTATATTGCATTCATTATAGCCGAAATACGGGCAAATTGCAATAGATTTCGCTTATTTTGCCAAAAAATTTCCCTTTAAAATAGGAGAGAGCTGCTTATAGATAAGAAAGCAAATGGCGGCATCTAAAATCCCCTTTAATAATGTAAACGGCATATTAAAAATGAGCAAGCAAGAAAGCAATCCATCTACGGAAGGAAGAATTTTCTGATACATGCCCACAATGACCTCGATGGGCATCATTTTGGCGTACATAGGATAAGAAATAAAATAATTGATAGGTAAACTGCAAAGCGCCATCGCGACAGCGCCTATGCCGCTTGCCAGCAATGCGCCTGCTCTGCTCTTTCGGCATCGATAAATCAGTCCGGCCGGCAGCACCAGCGTAACGCCCATAAGAAAATTACAAAGCTCACCTATCCCACCGGTGGTGGTTAAGATCAGGTTAATCAAATTTTTTATCAAGCAAACCACAACGCCTGCTACCGGTCCCATACTGAACGCAGCCAACAGCGCAGGCAGCTCTGAAAAATCCAATTTTATAAAGGAGGGCATAAAGGGTACGCTGAAGGAAATCGCCATCAGAACAGTGGAAAGTCCGGAAAGCAGCGCAATCATCGCAATCCGCCATACCCGTATATGTATCTTTTGTTTTGCAGTCATAGCAGTATTCATAATAATTCCTTTCAATCAATCAGCATTATAATTTTTCTTAGCTTATATTTATTGCGGAAGATAAAAAAAGCCCGACATCAAGTCGGGGTTATACTGCAAAATGACGTTCAATGCAGAGAATACAGCATACAGACAAAAACACACCTGTTCAGATTCAGATGCAAAATTCAATGCCTGCACTCAGCAAAAAATGCAGTCTTTTATCTTCTTTCATCCGGACTGTAACCGTCGGTACAGGCTTTGCACCTGTTCAGCGTCATAGACGCGCGCAGACTCGCCGAAATGTATTAAGCATTTCGTTCTTACTGCCGATGTGGAATTTCACCAACCCCTAAAGATAATATTCAATTAGACCAAAATGGGGAACGGGATTGCGTTCCCCATTTTGAAAAAATCAGTTACGCCTTGATCTCAGCTACAACGCCGGAACCAACAGTTCTGCCGCCTTCACGGATAGCAAAACGCAGATTCTGTTCCATAGCGATAGGTGTGATCAGTTCAACGTCCATAGCAACGTTGTCGCCGGGACGGCACATTTCAACGCCTTCAGGCAGATTGATAACACCGGTAACGTCGGTGGTTCTGAAGTAGAACTGAGGACGATAACCAGCGAAGAAGGGCTTCTGACGACCGCCCTCTTTTTCAGTCAGAACGTAAACCTGACCTACAAACTTGGTATGAGGATGAACGGAACCGGGTTTGCAGAGAACCTGACCACGCTCGATTTCATTCTTAGCAACGCCACGGAGCAAAGCACCGATGTTGTCGCCAGCCTGAGCAACGTCAACGGTTTTGTGGAACATTTCCACACCAGTAATAGTAGTGGATTTTTTCTCTTCAGACAAACCAACGATTTCGCAAACGTCACCAATTTTTACAGTACCGCGCTCTACACGACCGGTAGCAACAGTACCGCGACCGGAAATGGAGAACACGTCCTCCACAGGCATCAGGAAAGGCAGAGCATCCTGACGTTCAGGAGTAGGAATGAAGTCATCCACAGCATCCATCAATTCAAAAATAGGTGCATAAACAGGATCGGAAGGATCCTTGGAAGCGGATTCCAATGCTTCACGAGCAGAGCCACGGATGATGGGGGTATCATCACCAGGGAAGTCATACTGAGAAAGCAGATCACGAACTTCCATCTCAACCAGGTCAAGCAGTTCTTCGTCATCAACCAAGTCAGTCTTATTCATGAACACAACGATTGCGGGCACGCCTACCTGACGGGCCAGCAGCACATGCTCACGGGTCTGCTGCAGAGGGCCATCGGTACCGGCAACAACCAGGATAGCGCCATCCATCTGAGCTGCACCGGTGATCATGTTCTTGACATAGTCAG
>CAZMTU010000033.1:0-21003 GCA_964569225.1 uncultured Lachnospiraceae bacterium
TAGACCGGCGAAATTCTTATCATCATCCAGCGATGCACTATTATCCTTTTTGGTCACAATGTCGCTAAGAGAAGGTTTTGCAGGCTCTTCTACCGGCGCTGCCAGCGCGTCCTGATCTTCTTTCACGAAACCGGTCGCAATTACGGTAAGCCTCATTTCGTCTTCCAGCGTTTCATCAATGATAGCCCCCCAAATGATGTTGGCATCAGGGCTTGCTTCGCTGGTAATCATGCTGGTAGCGGCATCCATTTCTTCCAACCCCAAATCGGGAGAACAGGTGATATTCACCAGGATGCCGCGTGCCCCTGAAATAGAGGTTTCAAGCAGCGGGCTGGAAATCGCGGCCTTTGCGGCTTCGGCAGCTTTTTCCTTGCCCTGCGCGGCGCCCACACCCATATGTGCCATACCGGCATTTTTCATGATGGTAGTAACATCCGCAAAGTCCAGATTGATCACACCGAAAGAGGTAACCAGATCAGCAATTGACTGTACGCCATGCTTGAGCACATTGTCCGCCTCGGAAAACGCGTTCAGGAAGGTGATGCGGTTCGTAGTGATCTGCTTCAGGCGCTCGTTAGGAATGACCAGCAGAGAGTCTACATTGGCGCTCAAACGCTCAATCCCGCTTTCAGCCTGCATCATTCTCTTCTTTCCTTCAAATGCAAAAGGTTTAGTTACAACCGCAACCGTAAGAATCCCCATATCTTTCGCGATTTTAGCTACAACGGGGGCTGCGCCGGTACCGGTGCCGCCGCCCATGCCTGCGGTAATGAAGACCATGTCGGCGCCCTTGATAGCCGCAGTCAGGTCTTCCGCGTTTTCTTCGGCAGCGCCGGCACCCACTTCAGGATTAGAGCCCGCGCCCTGTCCTTTTGTCAATTTTTCGCCAATGGCAACCTTTACACTTGCTTTTGATTTCAGCAGCGCCGCTTTATCGGTATTAACGACTACAAATTCTACATTCTTTACACCGGCTTCAATCATCCGGTTGACAGCGTTATTTCCGCCGCCTCCGACGCCGATTACCTTGATCTTAATGCTAAATTCTTCCATAGATTCATCGAATGCCATGTATTTTATCCTCCTGCACCTTAAATAATGATGACTTCTGCTTTTTTATTTATATATTATTATGATACAAAATTTTTAGCATATTTTCAATAGTTTTTTCAAATATTCATGATTTTTTAACATTTATTCTTTAGCAGGGTCTTTGATTTGCGCGATTCCCTGCTGTACGTTTTCTGCATAAAGCGTTCCCGTGGCTTCATCCGAATATGCGTGAATCATGCCCAATACCAAATCCAGTTTTTCCTCAAAATCAGTTGCGCTGCCCATGTGAATTACAATTCGATCTTCGAATTCAATACAAATATCAAACCGATCGGATAAATTAATCTGAGTCAGTCCATCAAAAAGACGGGAACCCGCCAGCATTGTCAGTACTTCATCCGTATGCCTCGACTTTGCCGCGGACTCAAATTCCAGTACATCAGATACCACAGCTTTTGACACCACCGGCAAAGAGATACGCATAGCATCAGGATAGCGGGTATTCAATTTTTCCTCGTACTCAAAGTACTCCAATACTTTCAGCGACCGAGTGATCAGGTAATATTCGCCCTTCATTTCAAAATAAAATTCAGGTTCTTCTTCCTCAACGGTAATGACCACAGTAGAAGGATACTGCTTTTCCACAGTGATCGAACGAACAAACGAAAAACGCTCGGTCAGAATCTGATTCATTTTTTTTTCGGAAATACCGAATATGATCTGACCTTTCTCCAGTCCGCAGGCTTCTGTTATTTCGGAAAAGCTGTAGTGTCCTGTACCATCCACTACAATCGTTTCCACAGAGAAAAACAGTTTGCACGCAATAGCCGCGGTTCCCGTCAGCAAGACCAATGCCACTAACCAAACGATAACCTTCAGAATCATCTTGCGCTGGTCATTCCGTGACCGAAAGCGGGAAAATTCCGCTGCGCCGCCTGATGACAAATTGGATTTTGACGCCATTTTCCCACCTCCTTTTCCTTTTTGGATTTCCTTTTTTATCCTTTTTTATTATTTTACAAGTCTTTTCAGTGACTGCATAATTTTTTCATCTGTATTTCGGACGGCAAACGTACCTGCCGCTTGCTGCATTTTCGTTAGTACGGAAGAATCAGAGAGCAGTTTATTCACCTGTTCAGTAAGTAGATCCGCGGTTAGTTTATCGTCTTCTATTAGCAACGCCGCGCCTTTATCAGCCAGCAGCGCCGCGTTTTTATATTGCTGATTATTTGTAACATTCGGCGATGGAATCAAAATAGACGCCTTGCTGATGGCAGCCAGTTCCGATAGCGTGGAAGCCCCTGAGCGGCAGATCACCAGATCCGCAGCCAGCATTTGCACCGGCATATCGTAAATATACTCGGACAAGCGAATATTGGAGCAATCAGAAAGTCCCGCCGTATCAAACGCCTGCTTCATCTCTGCATAGTGACGGGTACCCGCCGCATGTATCAGCAATACTTCCGGATGCGCCCTCATATACCGGCTCATAAATCCCAATATCGCCTCATTCAATCGCGCGGCGCCTAAACTGCCGCCGAAGGACAGTACAATTCTCCGATATTTCCCTTCTGAATCGACCGTTTTTCTGGCAGTCTTTGCGCTCATTTGACCAAATGTACTGTGGATCGGCATCCCGACCTGCAAAAGCTCCGCCTTTGAACCTTTTAGAAAGCGTTTGGTATCATCAAAATTGATCCATACGGCATCCGCGCAATTCTTCAGCATTTTCACGGCAAAGCCGGGTTCCGCATTCGACTCATGAAGAATAGTTGGAATCTTCATTGAAGCTGCTGCCCGACAAACCGGCCAGCTCACATACCCTCCGGTTCCGATCACGGCATCCGGTTTAAAGGTCTTTAGCAGCTTTTGGCATTCCCGATAAGCCGTCCATGCTTTATATACCACCTGAATATTTTTGGGCGATAGACTTCTTAAAAGTCCCAATACCTCAATTTCATGAAATGGATACCCTGCCTTCGGTACTAAGCGTTCCTCCAGCCCTTTATGAGTTCCGATAAACTCAATCTGGCAGTCAGGATCGTTTTTCTGAATGATCTGAGCGATTGCAAGCGCGGGATTGACGTGCCCCGCAGTTCCGCCGCCAGTCAGGATCACTTTCATGGATTAACCATTCCCTTCTCTACTTCTGAATTCTGGAAAAACGGGATATTGACAGGACAATTCCCATTTCAATCATTAAAAAACTAAGCGAAGAACCGCCGTAACTGAAAAACGGAAGTGAAATACCGGTATTAGGCAGGATCGAAGTCACCACCATCATATTCAGCACCGCCTGCAATGCCACATGAGCGGCGATACCTATTACTGTCAGCGAAGAAAAAATATCCGGTGCCCGTTTAGCGATCTGCAATGCCCTGACTACAAAAGCAAAATAAAGCGCAATCAGCGAAAGCGCGCCTATAAAGCCTAACTCTTCACAGATGATGGAAAAAATGAAGTCATTCTGCGGCTGAGAAACAAACAGATGTTTTTGCATACTGTTTCCAATCCCTCTGCCGAAAATACCGCCCGAACCTACGGCAATCAATCCCTGTACAGTTTGCCATGTATCATCCTGTACGTCATAATTTTCCGGATTCAGCCACATATCAATCCGTTTATACTGATAATCCGAAAGAAAGGATTTGAGAATCTGCGGCTGAAAATAAATAATATAGATTCCGATTGCCAGCAATACCATGCCGAATATGTAAACGGTTTTCTTCCCGCCGCCTACCCATATCACCGAAATTCCAATACATGCTAAGATGATCGTTCCGGACAGGTGATTTTCCAGCATAACCAGCAGACAGGCAATCCCAACATAAACCATAGGCAGCAGGGTACCGAAGCAGAAGGACCGTCCATAGGTCTTTATGGTGCCGTCCTTCTCCACAATTTTTTTTCGGAATTTCTGCGCAGACCATGCAATCATTAGCACCAGCGCAAATTTCATAATTTCCGAGGGCTGAAAACCGATGCCGCCGAAGCTGATCCACCGCTTTGCCTCATCCTCCGCAGTTCCGATCACCAATACCAGCAACAGCAAAACTACCGACACCAAATAAACAAGCGGAGTCCATTTCTGGATCACCTTATAGTGAATTTTGGATACAATGAGCATCATTGCAATCCCGATTGCCACCCACATCAACTGCTTGCGGATATAATAGGCGCTGTCCCCGTACCGTTCATACGCATAGGCATAGCTGGCGGAAAAAACCATGACCGAGCCGTAGCAAAGCAGCAAAATAATCAGCACAAAAAGCGGTCGGTCAAAGGCGCCTTTGACTAAGATACTGCCCAGCTTTCGGGGCATCCTGGAAGTATTTTCTTCCCTTATAGGTTTCAATATCCATCGTTTTTTCCTTTCATATAGATATAATGGCGAAAGATTATTTCAACGTAATCCCCAAAAAGCAATTACACTGAAAATCAACGTAGCCATGCTGAACCGGAATACGATCTGGTTTTCACTCCAACCGCACTGTTCAAAATGATGATGAATCGGCGCCATTTTGAAAAATCGTTTTCCATGGGTCAGCTTGAAGTAAAACACCTGTATAATATCCGAAAAACTCTCGCAAATGTATACAATGCCCACTAAAAAGAGCAACAACGGATTGTCTGCCAGTACTGCCATAGCAACAACCATTCCGCCTAAAAACAAAGATCCCGTATCCCCCATAAAAATCTTGGCAGGATGAAAATTGTACATCAGAAAGCCCAGTGTTCCGCCTATAGTCAGTGCGGAAACAATAGAACCTGAAAGACTGGAAAGATAGAAAGCGGCTACGGCGAAGAAGGACGCCGCTACAAAGGTAACACTGGAGCAAAGTCCATCAATGCCGTCTGTCAGATTGACGCTGTTAACAATACCTGTGATCAGCACCAGCATAAACACATAATAGAACCAGCCCAAGTCAAGGCGCGCCTTTACAAATGGAATAAATAATTCAGTGGTCAACGCACCGCAGTATTTCAGCGCAACTAAAAACAGCCCGGCAGCTATCAATTGCAGCAGATATTTTTGGCTGGCTGACAACCCCTTATTCTGCTTCTTAAAGAATTTTGCCCAATCATCCACAAATCCGATCAGTCCGTTCAAAAACGCGAAGCCTAAACAGATCAGCAGCTTACGCCATTCAAGTTCCGCACCGGTAAAATAGGCGGCAAGCAATACCGCAGCCAGCGTAATCACTGAGGCCGCAATAAAGGAAAGACCGCCCATAGTAGGAGTTCCCTCTTTGCTTTTATGCCACCGGGGACCGATATCCAAGATCTTTTGTCCCATTTTGATGCTTTTTAGCTTCGGAATCAGGAACCGTAAAATGCCTACTGTCAATAAAAAGCTCAACAGCATCGCTGCAGTGAAATATCCAATCATTTCCATTTTCATGTCTTTTCTACTCCGTCGATTATTTTAGACAGGCAATTACCCGTTCAAGCCGGACCGCTCTGCTGGCTTTAAACAGCACCACATCATTTTTATGAAGAGCATTGGCAAGACAACTGCTCACTTTTTCCGGTTGATCCAGATTTTCAAATGACCAGACCGCTGTTTCAGGCACCCCGTTTGCAATCGCGCTCTCTGCAATCAGCGCGGCATCCTTTCCGAAGGTTATCAACATATCAAGCCGCGCCTGAGCGGCATAGGTTCCCACCAGCCGGTGTCCCTTTTCACTGTACAAGCCCAGCTCCCGCATATCGCCCAAAACGGCTATTTTTCTGCCGCCTTTTATTTCCGCGGTACGGCTTAATACAGCAAGCGCCGCCTTTACCGATTCGGGCGCTGCATTGTAACAGTCCTCTAAAATCCAAATCCCATTCGCTTCATAAAGATTCTGCCGCATCCCGGTATTGCTGAAATTCATTAACCCCCGACGGATTTCATATTCGCCCATTCCACAAATCAGCCCCACTGCAAAGGCATACGAAGCATCCCAGATATTGTGCGCACCAATTACCGGAATTACAATACTTTCATAAGTGGTTCCCTGAAAGGTCAGATCAAAGGCGCTCCCATTTTCAGTTTCTTCCACCGGGCAGATATAAAAATCGGCATGAGGATTTTGGAAGGAAAGATAACGTGCACCCGGCACGCCCGCAAGCAGCGGTTCGTCTCCGTTCAGCAGAAGGGCAGCTCCTGTGTCCATGCCCGAAGTAATTTCCATTTTGGCATCTCGAATTCCTTCTCTGGAGCCCAAATGTTCAATGTGAGAGCTGCCGATATTGGTAATCATACCGATCTTCGGATGTGCCAAATCAGAGAGATAAGCAATTTCCCCTTTAGCGCTCATCCCCATTTCCACAACCAACGCTTCATCGTTTTTTTTCAACGAAAGCAAAGTTAAAGGCAACCCTAATTGATTATTGAAATTACCGGGAGTTTTCGCAGTGGAAAACCGCTGAGAGAGAACGGCTGCCACAAATTCCTTTGTAGTAGTCTTACCAATACTGCCAGTAACCGCAACGGTCAACGGTGAAATGATTTCCTTATATGCCTTTGCCAGCCTTCCAAGCGCCTGTACCGAACTGTTTACCAACAGCAGTGAGCAATTAGGCAGTTTTTCCGGCAGCTTTTCCGCCAAAATACAAACAGCACCCATAGCTGCCGCTTTTTCAATATAGGCATGCCCATCGGATTTTTCACCCTTCAACGCGACAAACAGCGCGCCAGGCGTAACCTCTCTGGAATCAGTAACCACTGAAGTGATGACATTTCCGTCTGTCCGATCTGTATTGTACAGGACTGCCTGCATTCTCTCTGCCGCCCACTTTTGATCAATAGGTCTGTCAAGTGTGACTGTCATTTATCCCCCCGCCGCCATGCGGTCATATCTTGCATTTAACTGAACTTTATTTCAGACGCCCTGTGGAAAACGCTTTGCAAGCGCTTTGGCAACCTCATCCCGTTCAGAAAAGGGATGCTTCCCGTCTTTTTTGATCTCATAATTCTCATGCCCCTTGCCCGCAATCAGAATAATTTCACCTTCCTGCGCATGCGCGACCGCATAAGCGATGGCTTCCCTGCGATCCGTCAAAATGATATAATGTTTTTGAGGATCAACCCCCTTTATAATATCTGTTATAATGGCATCAGGATCCTCTGTTCGGCAGTTATCGCTGGTAATAATTGTAAAGTCTGCAAGATCAGTAGCTATTTTTCCCATTACCGGTCGTTTGGTCTTATCCCTATCCCCGCCGCAGCCAAACAGTACTGTAAGCTTCTGATCCGGCTTTCGGGAATGCAGAATCGAATCAATTACATTTTGCAGCGCATCCGGAGTATGTGCATAATCTACCACTACGGTAAACGGAACGCCCTCGGGCGTTACCCGCTCAATTCTGCCCGGTACACCTTGCATGCTTGCGATAGCTTCCTTCACCGTCCGCACATCCATTCCAAGCAGCAAGGCGCACACAATACTGCTCATCGTATTGTATACCGTAAATTTTCCCGCGATAGGGCAGCTCACCTCCATGATCGTCCCGTTTCGTCCGCTCAGTGTATAACGAATCCCATTCATAGAATCATATTCAATGTGATCGGCGGTATAATCCGCACTGCCTTCCAGCGAAACAGTATAACAGTCACACAGCTTTTTTTCAACAGTTTCTCTTACATAGACATTGTCAATGCAAAATACGCCAAATTTACACTGCCTAAATAAAATTTCTTTAGCAGCCGCATAGTTTTCCATGTTTTTATGAAAATCCAGATGCTCCGGCGTCAGATTGGTATAAACGCCCGCTTCAAATCGAATGGGTGCAACTCTGCCCAGCGCCAGCGAGTGAGAGGACACTTCCATAAATACATACTCTACCCCATCCGCCTTCATTTGATACAAAATAGAGTAAAGCCGTTCGGGATCCGGCGTGGTCATCCCCGCGTCTACTTCCTTACCCATCCAGCTATTCAAAATCGTACCCACTACGCCGACTCTATAGCCGGCGTGTTCATAGATTGCCCGCAGCATAAAGGTAGTGCTGGTCTTACCGTTAGTCCCCGTTACGCCTATTATTTTCATAGAATCCTGCGGATGACCGTACCAATTAGAAAAAATATATGCTGCGGCAAGTCTTGTATCAGGCACCACTACGCATGGAATCGGACAGTCTTGCGGAATGTATTCCACTATAGCCACTACAGCACCCGCTTCTGCTGCCTCGCCAATGAACATATGACCATCTTTATTAGTTCCGCAAATGCACAGAAAAGCGAATCCTTTTCTTATTTTTCTGCTGTCTCCGGTTACACCGAAAATTTCCATTTTCTCGCATCCGTTCCATTCAATCGCATGGGTTCCCTCCAGCAGTTCCTTCAGCATCATTTTATGACCGTTCCTTTCGTTGTATATCTGATCGATGCTTTCAGGTTAATCGATCAGTCTGTTTCATTTAAATAACGGCATTCCAAGGTAATCACCGTCCCGTACAGTACTTCTGATCCGGCACCTGGGGATTGCGCAATAACGGTCGCACCCGTACCGGTAGCGTAATTAGTAACGCCCTCCAAGCGCACATTCAGCCCTAAAGCATGAAGCTGTTTGATGGCAGTCGAAGCTGATTTATCCACCAGATTCGGTATTTCTACAGTTTTATCCGCGGCGGCGCCGCCGGTATAGAGATAAATCTTCCCTTCTATATTGGTCAAAATTTCGCCTGCCGCCGGAATTTGCTTGGTTACAGTTTCGCCGTCGCCAACAATTTCATATTTCAGTCCTAATTTGTTTAGACTTTCTTTGACTTTTTCAACTGACTTACCGGTATAATCGGTTACGGTTAGATTCAACCTTGCCATTTCTTCTTCGGTGTACTGACGTTCCACACCCAAATAGCCTAATACCTGTTCCATCAGAGTTCCCGCATAAGGTGCCGCTACAGTAGAGCCGTAGCGCAGATTTTGAGCAATTTGCGGTTCATCTACAATGATAATAATGCATACCTGCGGATCATCTGCCGGTGCAACCGCCACACAGGAACCGATTCTGGCAGTAGAATCGGAGCTGTCCCGTTTCTCCGAAGTACCTGTTTTGGCCGCTACCTTATAGCCTGCCACATAGGCATTTGCAACCCCATTTCCACTGGATACGCCATCCTCCAGCACCGCCATAATTTCCTTACATACCGCTGTGCTGACTACCTGACGTTTAATCTCTGTATTATAGGAAACCTGTGTATTACCGTTTTTATCCACCAACGCGCTCACCACATGAGGAGTAACAAGATACCCTCCGTTCGCCACAGTACATACAGCAGTCAACTGCTGAAGTGGCGTAGTCTTGAAGGTCTGCCCAAAGCTGTAGCATGCAAGTTCTACCGAATTGAAGCCGGACAGGGATACGTACAGTCCCCTTTGTTCGCCGGGCAAATCCACTCCGGTCAGTGATGTATAGCCGAAAGCTTCAAAATAGGTATAAAATTTGGCGCTGCCCAATCTGGCTGCAATGGTCATGATAGTTGGGTTACAGGAAGCCTGAAGCAGTCGGTTAAAGGTATTAGTACCATGTCCTGTACGTTTATGACAGTGAATAGTCTGCCCCCCTACCTTCAATGCGCCTGTACAGGTAAACTGCTCAGAAAAAGAAGTCACTTTTTCTTCCAACGCCATGGCAGTCGTCATCATTTTCATAGTCGAACCCGGCTCGTAAAGCGTAGAAACCGCTTTATTGTTCCACATCGCATAAACGCATTCCCAAAAAAACTCGTTTTTCGCTTCCTCTTCAGTCATTCCTTCAGGATATTGAGAGGCGTCAAAGGTCCAGCTGTCATAGCGTTCCTGATAATAGTCGTTCAACGTATACATGTCATTCAGATCAAAGCTCGGATATGTTGCCATACCGTAAATTTCGCCGGTATTGGGATTCATCACAATGCCGGCAACCTTTTCCTTCGCCTGTGCATATTCATAGGCAGCTTTCAGCTGCGCTTCCAGCATACTTTGAATATTGACATCGAGGGTAGTAACTGCGGAAAGACCATCCTGCGCTTCTACATACAGATCATAATCCGACGGCATAGGACCGCTTTGAGCATTTCGGGTAGTAATATACCGTCCGGGCGTACCGGTTAGATAGGTGTTATATTCCAATTCAATTCCAAACAGACCGCCGTCTGTTCCCATAGCGCCTATAACGCTGGATGCAAGCGATCCCTTTGGATAATAGCGTTTGTCGGTTGCTTCCAAATATATTTGGGTTTTATAGTCATTCTGAGCGATATAGGAGCGAATTACCTCCGCTTGCTCTTCACTCAAATTTTTCTGGATGGTGATGTCCTTCATATTTTCCCGCTGGGTTTTGGGATATACTGTTTCATAATCCAATCCCAAAAATTCTGACAAATACGCGGCAATCTCCTTACCGGTACCTGCTTCCATAATATCTACCGGCGACACAAACAGCCGATAGGTAGACATATTGGTAGCCAGCACATTCATCTGCCGATCGTATATATCGCCACGTTCAGCGGGAATGACAGATTCCTGCTGAATGTTATCAATAACCTTACTCTGATATTCGTCATACTTCAGATACTGCATCGAAAACAGTTTTCCGATGACCACTACGCAGGCTATAAGCATAATCCCCAGCCAGATCAGCGCCCGTACATCAATTGATTTGGTTTTTTTCATTAAATTTGCCTCATTCAGTATTGCATTATTCCGCTCATTCAGCGCTTCGGATCATTATAACAAAATGAGAGTAAGCGTAATTTGCACAGCCCTACCCTCAAATCGCTATTCCATTCTTATTCACCGTCTGTCAGAGTATTCCATGCTTTGATAAAATTATCGGAAAGCGCCGACATGACCGTAGCGATCACGCCCTTAGTTCCGTCGTCCTCCACCTCAAACACTTCAATAGAGTCATCTTCATCTACCTCAATATAGACTTTATCTACATCCTCTTCCCCGATCATCCCCAGTTTATCGGAAGCGTACTGCTGCATTGTCATGTAATCGTTCTTTTTTTCAAGCTCTACACTGAGTTTATCCTTTTCTACGCCTAATTCCTTCAATTCAGAACGCAATTCAGACGCCTCGTGGGTATATTCATTAATAACCACATAATTGCTGACCATCATCATCAAAAGCAATGTGGTAATCAGCAAAACAAAAATGGTTCCGATAGGGAAAGCAACTCGCTTTTTGGATTTGACAGTCCCCTCAATTCCCTGCCGGGGACGCCTTCTGACAGCTGCCGCTTTATCCTTTCGCACAGAGGATTTCGCAACAATTTCAGCAGAAGCAATATGCTGTACCTGACGATCGTCGGATCTTTCGGACATCTTCTTTTCATTTTTTTTCTTGTTTTCCATAGCGAATCTCCTCTTTCTTTATAATAAATTTATCTATATGAACTATTACTTACAGTTTTTGAAATACTCTCAGTTTTGCGCTTCGGGAGCGGGGATTGACAGCCAACTCCGCTTCCGAAGGAAGTATCGGCTTGCGGGTAATCACTTTGCCCTGCGGCTTCCTTCCGCATATACAGACAGGAAAAGACGGAGGGCAGGTACACCCCTGTGAAAGCGACGCAAAGGTTTGCTTAACGATTCGATCCTCCAATGAATGAAAGGTCAGAACAGCCAGCCTACCATTCGGCTGAAGCAGTCCGGCAAGGGTACGGAGCGTAGGTTCGATAATATCCAGTTCCCGATTGACCTCTATCCGGATCGCCTGAAAGCTTTTTTTGGCAGGATGATGACCGCCTTCCTTTGCTTTAGCAGGCAGCGCTGCCTTGATCAACGCTACCAGCTCGGCAGTGGTTTCTATAGGTTTTTCATTTCTTGCCCGCAGGATCGCGGAAGCAATCCTCGGCGCGAAAGGTTCCTCCCCGTAGCTATATAGAACTCGTTTCAGTTCATCTTCACTATAACCGTTCACTACATCGTAAGCCGTAAGCACCGCTTCGCGGTCCATTCGCATGTCCAACGGCGCATCCTGCATATAAGAAAAGCCTCTCTCCGGTGTATCAAGCTGATAAGAGGACACTCCCAGATCGATCAGCGCGCCGCTGATCGATCTCAGATTTAATTCGTCCGCGATGGCGGCGATTTCCGAAAAATTCCGCCGTATAAATGTTACTTTTTCTTTATAGGGATCGAGCCGCGCTCTTGCCGCCTGAATCGCATCCGCATCCTGATCAATGGCGATCAGCCGCCCGCTGCCAGTCAGCCGTGACGCAATGGCCAAGCTGTGTCCGCCGCCGCCCGCAGTACAATCTATGTATATGCCTTCTCCAATCCGCAGCGCATCCATACATTCATCCAGCATCACGGAGTAATGTGAAAATTCTGCCATATCAGAATCCTTTCCGCATTAGGGCTTCGCGAAGCTTGGAAAGGTCTACGCTCTTTTGGCGTTCTTCAAATTCCTTTTCGTCCCAAATTTCCATCCGATCGCCGCGGCCTACGCTGACGATATCTTTGTCTAATCCGGCATATTCCCGAAGATCTTGCGGAACGGCAATCCGTCCCTGCGCGTCTACCTCTACGCTTTCCGCATTGGAGAACAACCAAAAGATCTCGTCATCCAGTTCAATTTCAGGCAGAGCGCTGATTTTTTCTTCAAATTTCGCCCAATTAGTGCTGCTATATACCCGGATGCATTTGCCGGTGATGCTTTTAGCGAGTACCAAATCCGTTCCCAGTTCTTCTCTGAACTTAGCAGGCAGGAAAATGCGATTCTTGGTGTCTATGCTGTGTCTTTGTTTACCAATCATGGCATTTCCTCCTTTTAATGGGATTTTGCTCCACTTCGCTCAACTTTCATCACCATCATTTTAAATGAAGTGAGAAAGATTTGCAAGAGGAAGTCATTGATGGGTTGCCTGTTTATCCCTTTTTTTTCGACAGGGTAAAACATTTTTTTACAGCATTCGTTTATATTTTGAAAATTTGTTCGTTTTTTCCATATATTGTCAGCAAAGAATGGACAAATCCCCTTTGTTTGATGAGCCGGATAGGAACCCGACCATCAAACAAAGGGGACTCTTAGGTTAAAGACTCGATTTATGCGCGATCATATCAATCACCACTGACGGAACCACCCGCTCAAATCCTTTTCCGTAACGGATCAATTCTCTGGCAATGGTAGAAGAAATATATCGATACTGCGGGGATGAGGGAAGCAAAAAAGTTTCCACATCAGGCGCATTTACTTTATTGACTTCACTGATCGTCGTTTCATACTCAAAATCAGTACTGTTGCGCACCCCTTTGACAATCAGATCAATTCCCTTTTCGTGTACATAATCCGCCACCAACCCTTCGCTGGTGTCTATCTCGACATTAGGATAGTCCGCTCTGATGGCAAGCAGCATTTCCCTTCGTTCCTCTAAAGAAAAAAGGTAATTCTTCGCACTGTTATGAAAAATACAGACCACCACTCTGTCAAAGAGCTCCGACGTCCGTTTGATAATATCTACATGACCCAAGGTAGGCGGATCAAAGCTGCCCGTTACCATCGCCGTCAACTGTTTCATCTGGTATAACCTCCATTTCTCTGTCTATTCTGCCATCATTAATCAAAACCGAAATATAGATTCGTCCATATCGGTTGTGACGGTAAAGCCGAAGCCCCTCTCCGCAGAAGGGTTCTTCCCGATCGCTTTCACAAACCAAAATAGCCCCCGGTGCCGCAATGCCCGCCCGCAGAATGCGATCAATCGCATCTTGTACCAAATTCATAGCATATGGTGCATCTATAAAAATAATATCAAATTTTTCTCTGCCCGTACAGCCTCGAATAGCCGCCTTGTAATCGGTATTTAATACTCTTGCGCGGTCATACAGTTTGACCTTCTGCGCATTTTTTTTGACGATCTCTGCCGCCCGGCTATTGCTGTCACAGAAAAGCGCGGATGCCGCACCTCTGGAAAGCGCTTCCAGCCCAAGCTGTCCGCTTCCGGCAAATAAATCTAATACACGCCGCCCCTCAATATCAAATGCCAGCATGTTAAAAATCGCTTCCTTTACCCGTTCGGGCGTAGGACGGGTAATATCATCCCCTTCCAGCGTTTGCAGCCGCATACCCTTGGCACTTCCTGTAATAATTCTCATAGTTTTTCCTTTCCGCCCGTTCATGGGCATGTATACTGTCGCACAAGCATTTATGAAGCTGAATCAGAACCGTCTGCCTCGGTCTTTTTATGAAAATAAGTGTAAACCGTTTCAGCATCCTTTGCCGATATTCCCTTCACTGCCGCCAACTGCTCAATCCCCGCTTTTTTTACACCGGAAAGAGAACCAAAATGTTTTAGCAGCAACGACGATTTCTGAGCGCCGATGCCCTTGATCTGTTCCAACGCCGAATGCTTCATTTCTTTTCGTTTAGCATTCTGCATTCGGGAAAGCGCAAACCGATGCACTTCCTCTTGAATTTTATAAACAAACACAAAAACCGCCTGCTCTCTGGCAATACTGATCTCATTTTCTCCGTCGGTCAGCGCTCTGGTTTTATGGAATTGATCCTTTACCATGCCGAATACCGGCACCTGTACCCCCAATCGAGCAAACAACTCCTTCACCACTCCCACATGTCCTTTACCGCCATCCAGCAGGAAAAGATCAGGAAGCGGCTGTTCGTCTGCATGTGCGCATCTGCGTTCCAGAGCCTCACACATGGCATGATAATCGTCCTGGCCGCTGGAATGAATTTTATACACACGATAGCCTTTTTTGTTAAATTTTCCCTTTTTTAATGCGATCAACCCCGCTGTGATATGCTCATTACCGTAATTGGAAATGTCGATAGACTCAATGGTTTCCGGAACTAAGGGCAGTGAAAGCAATTCTGTCAACTTTTGCAGCGTGCTGTGATCTTTTTCATTTTCTGCCTGATACTGCTTAGCGTGAAGCGCAGCATTCTCCCTCACCATTTCGCAAAGCCGTTTCAACTCACCCTTCTGCGGAATCTTTATCCGTACTTTATAATCATTGTGACGGGTAAGAAATTCCTCCAGCATTTCACGATTTTCTTCCTCCAGCGGAAAGCCCATTAGAAGCTGTCCCGGAATATATTCCCGATGGCTGTACAGATCGCTGAGAAAAGAAACCAGCGCGCCTTCATCAATGATCTTATCTGCAGAAAATATAAAATTGTCTGAATCAATCACCGCGCCGCCTCGGACATAATAAATAGCAAGACAGGCACATGTTTCGCCGGTATATAGCGAGATCACATCGAACTCAGCGTCAGGCGCTCCTACCACCTTCTGTTTCTGCCACAGGCTTTCCAGCGAGGCAATCTGATCTCGATATTCCGCCGCGCTCTCAAACAGCAAATGCTCCGCGGCAAACCGCATTTTCTCGCTCAGTTTTTCTTTTACCTCCGTATAGTTTCCCCGAAGAAAGGAAATCACTTCCGGAAAACGCGAACGGTAATCTTCTTCCGTCAAATTACCGGTACAGGGCGCGCAGCACTGCCCGATATGACTATACAGGCAGGGTCTTGTTTTTCCGATGTCTTTCGGAAACTGCAGCTTACAGACAGGCAGCAAAAAGGTCCGCTGTACAGTTTTCAAAATCGAATAAGCGATAGAAGTACCGGAATAAGGACCAAAATATTTCGCGCCGTCAGAAACGCGCTTTCTGGTAACGCTGACGGTAGGATAAGACGCCTGAAGGTCTACTTTAATGTAAGGATAGCTTTTGGAATCCTTCAGCAAAATATTATATTTAGGCTGATGAAGCTTGATCAGCTTATTCTCCAGCGCCAGCGCCTCTATTTCAGTATCGGTGAGCATATACTCGAAATCCCATACGTCGTCTACCATCCGCTGTGTTTTAAGGTTTTTTTCATTCTCTCCAAAATACTGAGAAACACGGTTTTTCAGTACTTTGGATTTACCTATATAAATAATCTTGTTTCCCGCGCCGTGCATCAAATAGACGCCCGGCGTCAGCGGCAGACGATTCGCTTTTTCTTTCAGCGTTTCTCTGGATTTTCGTTCTGACATTTTTATCTCCATACCGCTCAAAACGGTTCAATCATTTAGAGTCTTCCTGCTATCAAAGCAGCTTATCCTATAAATAACTCCACTTTAGAACACGCGCGTTAATTAATTTACACACTATTATAAAACTGAAAAAGAGGCAGACCGCCTTAAGGTGGCAGCCTGCCTGAATTTGTTTGGGCAAAGAAATTTCCTCAGTCAGAAATCTCGCCTGCAAGGAAAGCACACAACCCATCCAGCGCTTCCGCTTCATCACTGCCGTCGGCAATCAATGTGATGGTCAGTCCCTTAACGATCCCCATAGACAACACGCCCAGCAGACTCTTAGCATTTACCCGCCGCTCGTTGTATTCTACCCAGATGGAACTTTTATATGAATTGGCTTTCTGAATGAAAAAGGTCGCGGGTCTTGCATGCAGACCGACTGCATTCTGAATGGTAATATCACGAGATATCATGATTTTATGCGCTCCTGTTCTTGATCCAGTTATTTTTTATTAATCAATACTCACTTTTGCTTTTTCTTATTATATCAAATAACCGACTCAAAATCAAGTCCCAAGTGAAAAAAAGCTGAGCATTTATGAAATTCCGGTAATTTGCACAGTCAACACATAAGAATCCGATTTCAAATAAAGCACTGTGCCTACTCCTACATACAGTTTATCGCCCGCAAAGAAGCCATCCTCCCGATCACTTCCGACTATCCGCATCTGTCCCTTTACTGTATACCGATCGGGCAGCGTTACCTTTTCAAAGAACGAAACCTCTGTCGCCGAATCGGGATGGATCAACTGCATTGTTTTCGCTTGTGAAGAAGTAAAAGAGGTCAATTCACCGAAAGACTCATCATTGTAAAAGAATTTATCGCCCTCGACAATCTGATCCAACTGTGCTTTGGTAACATCGTCTGCCCAAAAGCTTATTATAACCGTATCATTCGCCGACAGCTTTCCGATTTGAGCAATCACGGCAGGACGCAAAAATATAGCAAGCACCGCTAAAATCAGCAGCGCAATCAAGATAAAATCCACGATATTGAAGCGCGCTTTGGTTTTAACAGCCATATCAGTTCACCCCCGTTTTCACACTCGCAATCACTGCTGTAGCTTCATAAGACGCAGTACGAAACGCGATCTGCTGACCGATCCGAATACTCAGGCTTCCTGCAGACCAATCCTGTTCCCCCTGAAGCTCCATCCGAACCGTCAGAATCAGATCCACATAGCCGGGATATTCCACATAGATTAAATTTCCCTCCTCATCTACCTCGCCGGAAGAAGCGGTGGCAATCTCATAGGCGACAGCGGTAATTTTCCCAATCTCTTTTCCGGTTTGCGGATCATATACTAAATCCCCAGTCTTCAGAAAAGCGCATTCCACGCCGCCCGTCATCTCATTAAGCGTAATCCCAAAACGCTCAATCTCTACGTTTTCAATTTTCAGCCTGCAATCTGCTTCAACGCCGCTTTCCTGTCCAAGTGACCGATCTTCAGCCAACAGCGTTATCACCAAATAGATCATCGAAAGCAGCGCAATAAGGAAAATCGCCGCAATCACAATATCTACCGGACTGATTTTTTTCTTCTTTGATTTATTTTCTGCTTGATTCACTTGACAGATCCTCCTGTTCCCGATTGTTCTGACCGAAATTCACGCCCTACCGGCTTCCCTGTGCTGTCAAAATAGAGATCCAAGTCTACCCATTGCATATTTTCCGGCGGCGCGGCAACATCTTTTTTCTTGCATTCATGCTCCAGCGCATATTTTCGGATCGCCTGAAACAGTCCGGTCATCGTCCAGAAAAGCATCAAAAGACGGTAATCCGCCCATAAATAGCAGAAACAGCCCATAAAAAGCATACCGGTCAGCACGGTGATCCCCGCCAGTATATATTTTTTTTCCTGTTTAGTTATTGTTCCTTGCCGAATCAGTGAAAATCCCGCCATATACCAAATAAGTGCTAACAACAAAAACAGAAGCAATCCGGGAAGCCCCACTTGAACGGCTAACATCATAAAGGTATTGCCCCATTCGGCAGCCCCCGCAGCGCCTTCCGGAAGCGCTTGCATAAACAGCGTTTCGCTCATTCCAAGCCCCGATAAAGGAGCCCGTCCAACCAGCAATGCTAATTCCTTCCATACAGCTCTGCGTGCTTCTGAGAAAGTTATTTCCGCTTCGGGCAGCAACCCGCCAAACAGAGGCAAACCGCAGGCAGCCATCGGCAGCATTAACGCCAAAATCAGCAGCGCTGGAACTGTTTTTCGAGAAGAAAGCAGGCAAAAAACTATCACTTCAATCAGCCATACCATTGCCGCCAGTCTTGAACCGCCCGCCGCTAAGCAAAAGGTTTGCACAGTCAATACCAATAGATACCGAATTCGTTCTCGCCAGCGAACGGCAGCGCTTAAACGGGCAAGAATCAAAGGAATCACCGCCAGCAGGTAGCAGTTTAAAACCAACATCCCATTAAATACCGAGCATACAGAAAGATCAAGCATCCATTGAATCAGTCCGATAAAAGCCACTATAAAAGAGCCCGCGATCAATCCGCTCGAACAACGTCTGATCCACAGCCTGCTGCGAAGCAGATTAGCAGCGATCAAATAACCGAACATCATAGAAAGATACAGCAATGCGCTTTGCATTGAAAGCGTTCCTCCGGCAAACCCAGTTGTAAAAATCAAAATCATAAAACAGAGTGCCACAGCGTCAATCAAATCTACAGAAAAACTCCGCTTGCCGAGCACCGCTTTTATAAGCCAGCATCCCCCCACATAGAGCACCACTCCTCCGCAAACCATAGAAGGATGTGAAAAATAGTTAAAAAAAGGGAACAAAGTGAGTAACAACACAAGACCGGTTTCAGGTACAAACAGCACACCGATAGCAAGCAAAAGCAATAAACCGCAGGCAACCATTTCCATAGGCGGCAGAAGCCAAGTGGCTGTGCCGCAAAGCATTCCCACAAGAAAGAGCAACAAATTCACTCGCTGCCCCATTTCCGGTCCGCTAATCTTTCCCGTTACTCCAAAGACCGATTGCAGAATCAAATGACCGGATACGCTTTTTTTCAAACATCCGATCAGCGATTCATAGCCCTTGAACATCATTGGCAACGACAGCAATACCAATACAAGACCGACAAACAGATCCAGCGCGGCCCCGGTATTCTGCCCTTTCAAAAAAAAGGCTACCGCTTGAATTACCGTTGTAAACAATCCGAAAGCGAAGAGAAATACCCCGTAGGAAATCATTGGAACAAGGAGCATCCGGCGAAGAAAAGCACCCGCCTTTCTGATACAGACACTTTCCTCGACCGCCTCGCTCAGCCGTGTTTTAAGTGATTTGTGCAAGGAGCTCGGAACAAATATCCCCACTTCGTCTTTGCCCAAACTCTCACTGCCCAATTCTCTTCTGGGCTTTCTCAGCAGCTTCTTTTTCAGTGCCAAAACAGCACTTTGAGCTTTGCTGACAAAAAATGAGGCTTTTACCCGCTCGCTGATCTGGTCGTATCCGCACAGAAACCGCGCGGCGACAGAATGACTTACCGCGCCGTAAAGCCTTTTTAAATGCTTATCCAGCCAGGTCAGCAATATGCTTTTATTTTTCAGCCGCCTTACTTCTTTGGGCATCGACTGTTGTTTTTCCTTTGCCACGGCTCTGCCTCCTTGTTAAGCTTTTGCAATATATTACAGCAAATCCGGACGGTTTTTCGAAGTCAATTTCAGTGCGGCCGCCCGACGCCATTTTTCTATTTCCGCATGATTGCCATCCAGCAGCACCTGCGGCACCTTCATTCCGTGATACTCTGCGGGGCGGGTATACTGAGGATATTCCAGCAGTCCGCTGGCAATGCTCTCGTTTTCATAGCAGGAAGCATCCGCCAGCACACCGTCGCATAGACGCGCAACCGCGTCTATAAGAATGCAGGCAGGCAGTTCTCCGCCGGTCAGGATATAATCCCCTATGGAAATTTCTTCGTCCACAATTTCGTCTATCACCCGTCTGTCCACTCCCTCATAATGTCCGCAAAGCAAGATCAGCCGTTCATAGCGCTTTAACCGTACCGCTGTCTTTTGAGTCAATAGCTTTCCCTGAGGTGAAAGATAGACGGTTCGCGTACCGGCAATACCGCGGTCACGCACAGCTTTCCAGCAGCGGTAAATAGGCGGCGCCGCCATCAGCATCCCCCTTCCGCCGCCGTAGGGCGTATCGTCTACCCGTCGGTGCTTGTCCTCCGAATAATCCCGGATATTATGCGCCTCGACCTCAATCAGTCCGGCTGCCCTTGCTCTCCCGATAATACTGCTGCCGGTAATCGACATAATCAATTCAGGAAAAAGCGTCAGTACATCGAACCTCATTCCAAAAGTCCCTCAATAGGCGTCACATATACGCCCTCTCCCGGCAGCACCCTTTTTACAAATGCGTCTACCGCGGGCAGGAGCATGACTTTTCCCGTCTCGTTTTTCAACTCGTACAGATCGCTGCTCCCATAGTTTACCACATCGGTAATCTGTCCGTATAGCTTGCCGCTGTCGGCATCTATTACCGGCGTACCAATTAAATCGGCAATAAAAAAGCTTCCTTTAGGCAGATGAAAGGCGCTCCGGTGCGCATAGATGCCGCGGTTTTTCAATGGTATTGCATCCTCCATTGAATCCACGCCCTCTAAATGCACCAGCATTTTATCCTTCATCCGTTGATTTTTTGTACAGCGAAAAGGGCGATAGTCTGTTTTTTCTTTCAAATAAAAAGTGTCCAGTTCTTCAAAAACAGACTGACTATCGCATCTGCACTCCACTTTCAGATCGCCCTTGACGCCGTGGGTGTTTTCAATCTTTCCGGCTTCCAGATATTCTTCCATAATTTTTACCATCCTTATTTCTGCTCAGTTTTTGCTAATTCAAAGTGAACCGAACGGATTTATTCCGCCTGATCGAACACTTTATCAATCCCGCACACAAACACCCGATGGTAA
>CAZMTU010000034.1:0-13319 GCA_964569225.1 uncultured Lachnospiraceae bacterium
TCAGATGCTGGTACTCTTTATTTTCCTTGCCTTCCTTGAATCCTGCGGCTATATGGCAAGAATCGCTTTCGTGATGGACCGTATTTTCCGTAAATTCGGGCTGTCAGGCAAATCGTTTATTCCTATGCTTATCGGTACCGGCTGCGGCGTGCCCGGCGTTATGGCATCCCGAACCATTGAAAATGACCGTGACCGTAAGATGACCATTATGACCACCACCTTTATTCCCTGCGGCGCGAAGCTGCCTATCATTGCTTTAATTGCGTCTGCGCTTTTTGGAGGCGCGTGGTGGGTAGCCCCCAGTGCTTATTTTGTTGGCATGGCGGCTATCGTAGTATCAGGTATCATGCTGAAAAAGACCAAGATGTTTGCAGGCGATCCCGCACCCTTTGTCATGGAACTGCCCGCTTATCACTGGCCTACTGTAGGCAATATTCTTCGCAGCATGTGGGAGCGCGGCTGGTCCTTCATTAAGAAGGCCGGAACCATTATTCTTCTTTCCTCTATCATTATTTGGGCTGGTTCCTGCTTCGGCGTTGTAGAAGGCAAGTTCCTCTTTGACGCTGAAATGGAATTGGAAGACAGTATACTCGGTATTATCGGAACTGGTATTTGCTGGATCTTCAAGCCGCTTGGCTTTGGCAATATCAAGGCAACCATTGCGACAATCATGGGTCTTGTTGCAAAAGAAGAAGTAGTTGGCGTCTTCGGTGTGCTGGACTTTGAAGGTATGACTAAACTGGCTGGTTATTCCTTCTTGATCTTCAATCTGCTTTGCGCGCCTTGCTTCGCCGCTATCGGCGCTATCAAGCGGGAAATGAACTCCGCAAAATGGACATGGTTCGCCATTGGCTACCAGTGCGTGTTCGCCTATGTGATTTCCTTGATCGTATATCAGCTTGGTCTGCTCTTTACAGGCAATATTCAGGTAATCGGTACAATTATCGCGGTTCTGCTGATCGCCGGTATCGCTTATATGCTCTTCAGACCGTATAAAGAAGCAACTAAGTTTACCCAGAAGGTAAAGGTAGGAAAATAAAGTTTTAACAGGTAGGGGGAATTTAAATGCTGGCATGGATTATCGGAAATATTGGAACGATTGTGATTGCTGCGGTACTGTTGGCGGTGATTGTACTAATTATTCGGTATATGATCGGCAACAAGAAGAAGGGAAAATCCTCCTGCGGCTCAGGATGCGCATCATGCCCCATGAGCGGCAAATGCCACAATAATAAGTAAAACAAGCCCACCGGCTAAGCCGGTGGGCTTGTTACATAAGCGGCTTCTGAATTGTTAGACTGCGCCAAGTACCCGGAGGGGCGTCATAGACGGCTTTAAATGCGGATACGAAGTAAGGATAGGAGGAAAAACCGCAGACGGCGGCGATTTGTTTGACCGATAGATTGCTGGAGCGCAGGTACCGTTCAGCGGTTTGTAAACGGTAGCCGGTGAGGTATGCTGAAAAGGAAATGCCCATGGTGGCATGAAACAAAGAAGAAAAATAAGAAGGGGAGAGTTTAGCCGCTTCAGCCGCGTCAGAAAGACGGATAGGGTGGCGATAATTTTTTTGTACAAAAGAGAGCGCCCGGCGGATTGGCTCCTGCATAGTTTCAGTATGAGTGTGATTTTCTCTTTGCTGATGCTTCAGAATAAAAATGCAGAGATTTTCTAAATTGCATCGGATAAAAAGCTGAGTCAACGGATCGTCTGGAGCTTTTGTGAACTCACGGAAAATGGCTTGGATTAACCGTAGAATATCCTTCCAATTAACAGCGGAAGCGGCAGCGCAAAGCGGTCCCGGACAGGCTTCAATGGCATGCAGCATGGGTTCAGACAGGAAATCCGCAGAAAACATCAGGTTGTAGTAACGGATATGCTCGCCGTCTCCCGTGAGCTGACGATGATAATCAGCTGGGCGAATCAATTGAAGGCTTCTCACACCCATTGCAAATTCGCTTCCGTTGACCATAAAGCGAGAGGAGCCTTCATAGATGACCGACAGTTCATAGAAATCGTGAAAATGCAGCCGATTATTGAAATTGCTGTGCTGCTCCGAGTAGCAGTCCCAAATATTGAACTGCTTCTCCTGCAAAAAAAATTCAGGGGTCAGCACCTCACAGTGCCGCTTGGCGGATTTGCTGCTCATATCAGGAATTCCTCCGTTAAAAATCAATTTTTTATTACAGTGTAACAGATCAAAGCTTAAAAAGCAATAGAATTAATTTATTTTACGATATTATTATTTTTATTATCTTGTATTACGGTTTTGCTTGACGCCGAAGCATAGGCTTGATATAATGCGGATACAAACTAAGTTGCGGCAAAGCCGCAGGGAGGACGAATATGAGTGATTTATTGGAATTGCAAAAGCATTTTATTAACTTGAGATTCGGAACCTTTATTCATTTTAACAGCGGAACGATTCAGTTTAACACCGGCGATATTGAGGACTGGGAGTTTAATCACGAGAACGGCGGCGAACCCCGCCGATATCCTTTCAACGAAAAGGACTGGAATCCCGGTCATATCGACTGTGAGAGGTGGGCGGAAGTAGCTAAGAGCGCCGACTGCAAGTTTGCCGTATATGTATCCAAGCACCATGAGGGCTTTGCCACTTGGCCCACGGCTTATTCAGAGCACTGTGTCCGCAATGCGACCAACAAAACTGATGTAGTTGCGGCCTATCTGAAGGCATTCAGAGCTGCCGGCATAGAAGCGGGACTGTATTTTTCAATTTTGGATATTACCGCCGGCATCAATCGGAAATCCTGCACCGAAGAACAGAAGAAGATGATCAAGGGTCAGCTTACCGAGCTGCTGACGAATTACGGTGAAATACCTTTCCTGATTTTGGATGGTTGGAATGCGCCATGGGGCGGACCATCCTATGAAATGCTGCCTTTTGAGGAACTTAACGGCTTGATCAAGTCGATTCAGCCAAACTGCCTTGTGATGAATATCGGCTGGACGAAAGACATTGAAGGAACTGATATCCTTTTCTTTGAAAACGGCGCGGGTCAGGATGTGTATAGAGGCTTTGAAGGACCGGGTATCCTTTGCCAGAAGCTTACCGGTACTTGGATGTGGCGTGAAGTGGATACTGCAACGCTTACCGGTACAGCCGATTGGGCACTGAAACGAATGTACAGCTATTTCTCCAAAAACGTAAACTTTATTCTCAATCTGACGCCCAATAAAGAAGGCGGGATTGATGATAATTTGGCGGCGGAATACAGGAAGATCGGTCAAAAGCTGATTATGCCTGATCCGGTGGAAGAAATTCCAGAAGGATGGCTGAAGCGAAGCAAATAAATAAGAGGGACTATCGTCAAAGGTATGCCTTTGGCGATAGTCCCTCTTTGATAAAGTCTTCAGAGATAAATCAGGCTGTTAAGGGATAAAATACATTGACATTTTTAGTGTTTTTTGATACAATAAAACATAAATAATATCTGTTATTATGGCAGCCGCCGGTCTGCACCGCGAAACGGAACGGTTTGCAGTTTTTCACAGATATAAACGGCGGGAATGGAAAGCAAAAACCATAAACCGCTGTAGATTAAACTGATTTGTCCCAGCAAATTCAGGGGCAGAAAGGAATAATCCCAGACATGCCAGCCCAGCGCCAAATTGACGATGCAGCCTACTGTGAATTCTATCAGTGTGATAGCCGCCGCTCCCGCAAGCCATTTCAGCGGAAGCGCCAACGGCGCGGCGCTGATAAACATCAGCAGTACCATGCAGAAGCCGCCGGTGAGCGTCATAGTCCAATGTGTATAGCCGCGCCAGAGAATTTCCAGCAGACTGTAAACGACAGCGCCGATTCCGAATGCCAGCAGATAACGGGCGGTTTTGTGAGATTTCATCTCATTCATCCTTCCTTGCCGGAGAGAAAGACACGTTATCCGGCTTTTGCAAGGTAGTATCGCCTGAAAAGCTATATTTATACGCCCAAAATGGGAAAAACACCGAAAGCAGGTTCTTATTATTTTAATGAATGAAACGTTTCAAACCGAAAAATTGCCGCATATCGGTATTTCGCCGGAAACTGTCACCGACGGTTTTCCGGCGCATACACTGGAGTGCTCTGATAAGACTGCTTCTGCGTCCATACCTGAGGCGGTTTCGCCTGACGCTTGTATTTTGAAACAGGATGAAGTTTACATGAAACTGGCACTGGCTGAGGCAGAGCAGGCACTTGAAGAAGGGGAAGTGCCGGTAGGGGCGGTACTTGTTTGGGAAGGCAGAGTGGTCGCTTCTGCGCACAATACCCGCGAGAGGGACCGAAACGCTTTACGCCACGCGGAACTGACCGTTATTGATCGGGCATGCAGCAGTCTGCACGGTTGGCGGCTGCACAAAGCAACGCTTTATGTTACACTGGAGCCTTGCGTGATGTGTACAGGCGCTTTGTTGTCGGCAAGGGTGAAACGGGTGGTATATGGCGCGCCTGATGAAAAGGCGGGCGGGCTAGGCAGCATGACCGATCTGAACTGTCTGCCGTTGAATCATCACATGGAGGTTACAGGCGGTATTTTAGCGGATATGTCTGCCGAACTGCTGAGAATTTTTTTTGAAAATTTGCGGATAAATCGAAAAAAGACGAAAAAAAACAATAAAAATTTGTGAAACGGTTGACAATCATCCCAAGATACATTATAATAAATACGACTTGAACCATGGAGGAAAATATACATGGAATCCGAAAAAATGAAAAGTCTGCAAAAAACGGCTTGTGAAATTCGTAAATGGGCGCTGACAGCAGTCTATCAAGCGCAAAGCGGTCATCCGGGAGGTTCTTTATCTATTGCCGATCTGCTGGCTTATCTTTATTTTAATGAAATGAAGCTTGATCTCGCAAACCCCTGCTGGGCGGATCGGGATCGCTTTGTCTTGTCCAAGGGACACTGTTCACCTGCCTATTATGCGGCGCTGGCCCTGAAGGGATATTTTGATGTGCAGGAATTAAATCATTTCCGGCAGATCGACAGCATGCTTCAGGGGCATCCGGATATGAAGCATATTCCGGGTGTGGATATGTCTACCGGTTCGCTGGGAATGGGAATTTCCGCTGCCTGCGGTATGGCGCTGGCGGGGCGGAACCGTTATCGGGTATATACTGTTCTCGGGGACGGCGAGTGTCAGGAAGGGCAAGTGTGGGAAGCAGCTATGCTGGCCGCCCATTATCATTTGGACAATTTAGTAGCAATGGTGGATAACAACGGGCTTCAAATCGGCGGGGAAGTGACGAAGGTCATGAATCCCACGCCTTTTGACGAAAAATTTAAAGCCTTCGGTTGGCATGCCATTGTAATCGACGGGCATAATTTTGCCGAGATCGAAGCGGCATTTAATGAAGCGAGAAGCGTAAAGGGCAAACCTACAGTGATTATCTGCAAGACCGTGAAGGGCAAGGGCGTATCATTTATGGAGAACAACTATAAATGGCATGGCAGCGCGCCCAAGGCGGAGCAGTATGAACAGGGGATGGCTGAACTTTGCGCATGGGAGGAGAGTCTGTAATGGCGAATAAGATCGCAACCAGAGAAAGTTACGGAAAAACACTGGTAGAACTGGGCAGGGAATATCCGGAGATCGTGGTGCTGGACGCTGATCTTTGCGAATCTACCAAGACGGTTTACTTTAAAAATGAATATCCCGACCGCTTTTTTGACTGCGGTATCGCAGAGCAAAATATGATTTCGGTTGCCGCGGGGTTGGCTGCCGCGGGAAAAATTCCCTTTTGCTCCTCTTTCGCTATGTTCGCATCCGGAAGAGCCTTTGATCAGATCCGAAATTCGGTGGCATATCCTCGGTTAAATGTGAAGATTTGTGCCACTCATGCCGGCATTACTGTTGGCGAGGACGGTGCTACCCATCAGTGTTTGGAGGATATGGGCATTATGCGCACTATCCCTAATATGGTGGTCATCAATCCAGGCGATGACGTGGAAGCAAAAGCGGCTCTGCGGGCGGCGGCACGCTATGACGGACCGGTTTATATGCGCTTTGGTCGTGCTCCGGTACCGGTGGTGTTCGATGAAGCTGCCTATCATTTTGAAATCGGAAAGGGAATTTGTCTTTCTCAAGGCAGCGATGTAACCATTGCGGCAACCGGTATACTGGTAGAAGCAGCGCTGGCGGCGCGGGAATTGCTGGCAGCCGATGGAATTTCGGCTGAAGTAATTGATATTTGTACAATTAAGCCCATTGATCGGGAATTACTGATCGCTTCTGCGGTAAAAACCGGCGCCGTAGTTACTGCTGAGGAACACAATGTTATCGGCGGATTGGGTTCCGCCGTATGCGAGGTGCTCAGCGAAAGTCGTCCTACACCGGTGGTTCGGGTAGGCGTAGAGGATCAGTTCGGCAGATCGGGCAAGGTTCCCGCTTTGCTTGAATATTACGGATTGACGGCAGGGCACATTGCTGCCAAGGCAAAAACTGCTATCTCGCTGAAAAAATAACAAATGTAAGGACGCATGGACCTCGTTGAGGTCTTTGCGTCTTTTTGACATTGAAATCGTTTGCGCAGCGTTTTGGCACCCTGATTTTTGCATTAACCGTTATTAGTAGTATGTTTGAGCGAACCGTTAAGAAAGGATCTCGTTATGGCAAAGCGTAAATGGCGTGCTTACATTTTGATGGGACTGGTGCTGGCGGCACTGATCTGCGGTTCCGGTGCGTATCTTTTCAGAAGCAGCGTCAGGCAGCGGGCGACTGAGGGCAGGTTATGTGTTCATTTTATTGATGTCGGACAGGGAGATGCGGCGCTGCTGACCCTGCCGGACGGAAAAACTGCCATGATTGATACCGGCACAGAGCAATCGTCTGATACGGTGATTGCCTATCTCAAAAGATGGGGCGTTGAAAAGCTCGATTGGATTTTTCTGTCCCATCTTCACAGTGATCACATCGGCGGACTGAATGCGTTATGCGAGGCTTTTGAGATCGGGCAGATTTACTATACCGAAAGGCCGCCGGAATTGAATCTGAAAGAACCGCCTTTAATGGATCAAGTAACGGCAGGTGATCGGTTGGTGCAAGGCGATGTTGCATTTACGGTGCTGGCGCCGATTACTCAAGCCGAGGATGAGAATAATAACAGTATGATCTTGCGGATCGAGTATGGAGAGATCGCCTTCCTCTTTACAGGTGATGCGGAGGAAGAAGAGGAAGCGGCTTTGGTTTCTGTATGCCCGGAACTGCTGGATGCGGATGTACTGAAGATTGCGCATCACGGCAGCGCGACCTCGACTTCGGATGCTTTTGTTCAGGCGGTAATGCCGCAGGTGGCAGTAGCCTCCGCATCGGCGGACAACAGCTTCGGTCATCCTGTGGCTTCGGTAATAGCAAAACTGCAGGCGATAGGGTGTACGGTTTTTTCTACGCACAGAGAAGGGAGTATTGTGCTTATTTGTGACGGACAAACAGTGTACCGTCATGCCGGTGATGATTATCTTGGAGGCTTTGAATTGTTTCCCGACAGACGTTGGTTTTGCTGTTTGGTAAATTCAGTCAGCTATGACTTGATAAAAAAGTGTAATAATCATGGATTAAATTAGGAATTTTATGAAAAATACTTGCATTTTTCTGTCGGATGCTGTATAATAAAAGTAAACTGGGGGAGAAGGTTTTTTCTGCACCCATCGGTTTTTTACTATCTGCGTTATGTGACGCATCAATCGGCTTGATTCCGAAAAACAGTAAAAAATCGCTGCAATTTTAGAAAGGAACGGTATGTTTATGGGTATGGATACCAAAAATACGCCTTCGCGGGACGGAACTGCGCATCAAAAGCTTGCGCAGCTTTTTGACGCGGGCACTTTGGTAGAACTGGGCGCTTATGTGGGCGACAGTGAATATGCAGGCGTAGTCTGCGGATACGGAGCGGTGAATGACGCGCTTACTTTTGCCTTTGCGCAAGACTATTCGAGAAATAAAGGGGCAATCGGCGAGGCAGAGGCTAAAAAAATTATTTCTTTATATGAGCTTGCCAAGAAAAACGGCGCGCCGGTGATAGGAATTTTTGCCTCTGCGGGCGCTAAGGTAACAGAGGGCAATAAGACGCTGGCGGCTTTCGGACAGGTATTGGCGAAAATGACCGATGCTTCGGGTATTATTCCTCAGATTGCTGTAATTGACGGTGTATGCGCAGGATTGTCTGCCGCAGCGGCGTCGCTCTGTGATTTGGTGGTCGCTTCCGAAGGTGGGAAGTTCTACATTACGCCGCCCTCAGTGCTGAAATCACAGGGGGATGCGGACGCAGGCAGCATTGCGGAAGCCGCTGCGGACGGTTTGATCGATGTGATTTGCCCGGATGCGGATAGTGCGGTAGCAAAAGCAAGAGAAATAGTGGCTATGCTTCCTCAAAACAACTGTCAGGGACTGGCATTTGTAGAGGCGGGAGATGACCTGAACCGTCCGACGCCCGATGCGGCAAACGCGCCTGACACTGCCGCGCTGATCGCTATGATGGCCGATAACGGAAAATTTACCGAGTTAAAGCATGATAATGCACCTGAAGCGATTACTGCGCTGGCTTCAGTAGGCGCTATGACAGCGGGAATCGTGGCTAATGCCGACGGCGCGCCGTTGACGCCCGGCGCTGCCCGTAAGATCGCTTCCTTCATTTCTTTCTGTGATAATTTCTCTATTCCGGTAATTTCATTGGTCAATACCTGCGGGATTCAGCTTTCTAAGACGGCTGAAAGTGCGCCATATGCTTCTGAGCTTGCCCGTTTGGCATCCGCTTATGCCGCTGCTACCTGTCCAAAGGTTACGGCGGTAGTAGGTAAAGCTTACGGTGCTGCCTTTACGTTAATGGGTTCCAAATCTATCGGTGCTGATTTGGTGCTGGCACTCCCGGGTGCTGAGATTTCGATTATGGAACCGGACGCTGCTGTTCAGTTCATTTACGGTGATGAGATCAAGGCTGCCGCTGATCCGGCAGCGCTGCGGCAGGCAAAGAAGGATGCTTGGATAAACGGAGAAGGTTCGGTAGAAGCGGCCGCTAAAGCAGGCGAGGTGGACGATATTGTAGAGCCTGCCGAGCTGAGAGCAAGAATTATCTCTGCCTGCATGATGCTTTGGTCTAAGGCAGACGGCGAGATTCGTCGGAAGCATTCCAAACTGCCCTTCTGAGGAGGATGAACATGAACTTTTTGATCCTTGCCGAAAGCATTAGCTGGAGCGAACGGTTGAATTATATTGGAACCGGGACGCTGCTGGGACTTGGCGTTGTATTTGCGGTTTTAATATTACTTTGGGTCATATTGGAGATTTTTCATTTCTGCTTTTCCAAAGCAACCGGCACGGAAAAGGGAAAGACTCTGAAACCTGAGGTTCCTGCTTCGGCGCAGCAGTCTGCGGAAGCATCTGATGCGATTATTGCGGCGGATGAATGCGGAGATGAATGCGAACTGGCAGCCGCAATTACTGCGGCTGTGGCGGTCTATACTGATTTACCTCAAACGGGTTTTCGGGTAGTTTCCTTCAAAAAAGTCGAACGAACCGCACATTGGAACGAGCATTAACGCTATAAAGTCAATTTGGCAGATTGCGCGGCGGTCAGCCTTGCTTTGGGAGTGACATTTGACCGACAAAGAAGCTTCTGAATAGCTGAAGAATCGGATATAGGGCCTTCAAAGGGCGTACAGTTTATGAAAAAACAAGAAAGGAATGGTCATAATTATGAGAAAATTTAATGTTACCGTCAACGGTACCGTATATGAAGTAGAAGTGGAAGAGGTGGAAGCAGGTACTGCCGCGGCACCTGCAGCACCTGCCGCGCCTAAAGCGCCGGCTCCGAAAGCCGCGCCGGCAGCGCCGAAGGCTGCCCCTGTCAGCACTGGTAAAGCAGGTGCTGTAGTAATAAAAGCACCTATGCCCGGTACGATTTTAGATATGAAGGTATCGGTCGGTCAGCAGGTGACGAAAGGTACTGTTGTGGCAGTGCTGGAAGCTATGAAGATGGAAAATGAAATATTTGCGCCGCAGGATGGCGTAGTTGCTTCGGTAAATGTTGGCAAGGGCGCTTCTGTAAACGCTGATGACGTTCTGGTGACCCTGAACTGAGTGTTGTATGAATCCATCTATTTGAAAGGAAAAAAGCAATGCAATTACTGGATACCATCAAGAATTTTCTTGAAACAACGGGTATAGCTCAGTTCTTTACATCAGACGGAGAGGGCAGCTGGAAAAACCTTATAATGTATGTCATAGTAGGCGTTCTTTTCTATTTGGCGATCGTCAAAAAGTTTGAACCGCTGCTTCTGCTGCCAATTGCTACCGGTATGCTGCTGGCGAATCTGCCGGGGGCCGATCTCTTCCATATGGATCTCTTTATTCATGAGGATGGAAGCGCTTTGCTCATTCAGGAAGTGATTGAACAGGGCGGGCTGCTGGACTTTCTCTATTTAGGTGTTAAGCTGGGGATTTATCCCTCCTTGATCTTTATTGGCATCGGAGCGATGACCGATTTCACGCCTTTGATTGCCAATCCCAAGTCGCTGCTCATTGGCGCGGGTGCGCAGCTCGGTGTTTTTGTTGCCTTTTCAGGCGCGCTGCTGATGGGATTTACGCCCCAAGAAGCTGCTTCCATCGGCATCATCGGTGGCGCGGACGGTCCTACCGCTATTTTGGTGACCAAGACGCTGGCGCCTCATCTGTTAGGGGCTATTGCGGTGGCGGCTTACAGCTATATGGCGCTGATTCCAATGATTCAGCCACCTTTTATGAAGCTGCTGACTACTAAGAAGGAACGGCGGATCAAAATGACTTCTTTGAGAACCGTTTCAAAGACTGAAAAAATTATTTTCCCTATTTTGGTAACTGCCGTGGTAATTTTGATCGTTCCCGATGCCGCGCCGTTAGTGGGCTGTTTGATGTTTGGAAACCTGCTAAACGTCTGCGGCGTGACTGACCGACTTTCAAAGACCGCGCAGAACGGTCTGATGAATGCCGTCACCATTTTCTTGGGTACAACGGTTGGCGCAACCGCTTCCGCTGAAAACTTCCTGAATGTTCAGACCCTTGGCATCATCCTGCTGGGGCTTTGCGCCTTCTGCATTTCCACCATCGGCGGTTTGCTGACAGCTAAGATCATGTGTCATGTGACCGGCGGCAAGATCAATCCTTTGATCGGCTCTGCAGGTGTTTCTGCCGTACCTATGGCTGCCCGTGTGGCGCAGAAGGAAGGACAGAAGGAAGATCCTACTAATTTCCTTTTAATGCACGCAATGGGACCTAATGTGGCGGGGGTAATTGGATCCGCTGTGGCGGCAGGTGTTCTTCTGTCGATTTTCGGCGCGGCATAAAATCTTTGATATCTCTGCAAGCTAATAAAATAGAAATTGCGCGGCGAATTCAAAAGGTACCATCATTCCTTTTTCGTCAAGACTTGAAAATTTCCAAGCAATTCTCAAAAAATGCTTGGACGGGACCGGGGGATGCCCCAGTCGCAATAAATTAAAAAAGTGAGCGTATGATATGGCAAAAAAAGTAAAGATTACTGAAACGGTGCTCCGGGATGCGCACCAATCTCTGATTGCCACCCGGATGACTACCGAAGATATGCTGCCTATTCTTGAACAGATGGACAGTGTAGGTTATCATTCCATTGAAGCATGGGGCGGCGCGACCTTTGACGCCTGCCTTCGGTTTTTGAACGAGGATCCTTGGGAGCGGCTTCGGAAGATCCGCGCCAAAGTAAAGCATACCAATTTACAGATGCTTTTCCGCGGACAGAACATTTTAGGCTACCGTCACTATGCGGACGATGTGGTGGAATATTTTGTACAGAAATCAATTGCAAACGGTATCAATATCCTGCGGATTTTTGATGCGCTGAATGATCCCCGCAATCTGGAAACCGCTATTCGCGCGACCAATAAAGAGGGCGGTCATGTGCAGGCAGCAATTTCTTACACTACCGGTCCTTGTTATACAACTGAGTATTTTGTAAATTATACTAGGGAACTGGTAAATATGGGTGTACAGTCTATCTGTATCAAGGATATGTCCGGCTTGCTGAAGCCTTATGATGCGGAAGTATTGGTGAAGGCGCTGAAAAAAGCGTTTCCTGATCTACCGGTAGAGCTGCATACGCATTCCACAGCCGGTTTGGCATCCATGACCTTGCTGAAAGCCATTGAGGCAGGCTGTGACATTGTGGATACCGCTATTTCGCCATTGGCACTGGGGACCTCTCAGCCTGCCACCGAACCTTTGGTAGCAGCGCTTCAGGGAACCCCTTATGATACCGGATTGGATCTTTCTGAGCTGGACAAAATCAGCAAGTATTTTACGCCTATTCGGGAAAAGTATATCAAGGAAGGGCTGCTTGATCCCAAGGTATTGGCGGTAAACACTAACGCGCTGCTCTATCAAGTGCCAGGCGGTATGCTTTCCAACCTGATTTCTCAGTTAAAGCAGGCAGGCAAGCTGGATAAGCTTCAGGAAGTGCTGGAGGAAGTGCCGAGAGTACGGGCAGACGCCGGGTATCCCCCGTTGGTAACGCCTTCCTCTCAGATCGTGGGAACTCAGGCGGTTTATAACGTTATTATGGGTGAACGCTATAAAATGGTGACGAAGGAATTCCGGGGCGTTATTCGAGGCGAATACGGTAAATGCCCCATGCCTATTGATCCGGATTTTCGCAAGAAGATCATCGGCGATGCGGAGCCTATTACCTGCCGTCCCGCAGATCTTATTAAACCTGAGCTTGATGAAATCCGCGCTAAAGCCGCCGATTACATCGAACAGGACGAGGATGTGCTTAGCTACGCGCTCTTTGAGCAGGTTGCTACCAAGTTCTTTGAGCAGCGACGCGCGGCTCAGTTGGGACTGGATACTGAAAACAGTGACAGCGAAAAGAAGATTCATGTAGTCTAAGACTGCTGGATGGTTTTAGATAGTATCCGATCATTCGCAATAGCAGACATTACAAGGAACGGATGCTCTCCGTTCCTTGTTTTATCATCCGCGAGAAGACAGGGGTTTCGGACGCGATCATTTCCGTTAAGACTGCCGGTGGCAGAAAGGATTTCAAATGAATTTTTACGGCATTATTTTTGGGGCTATATCGTTTTTAACCATAGGCATATGGCATCCTATTGTGGTCAAGGGAGAATATTTTCTGGGCAAAAGAACCTGTATTTTTATCTTTGCGTTGATTGGAATAGGCTGTACGGTCGGTTCCTTTTTTTGCCCATGGAACATAGTCAGTACCGCGTTGGCACTTTTTGGATTCTCCGCTTTTTGGGGAATTGGGGAAGTAATTCATCAGGAAAAAAGGGTGAAAAAAGGATGGTTTCCGG
>CAZMTU010000034.1:13329-20894 GCA_964569225.1 uncultured Lachnospiraceae bacterium
CAAGCGGAAGAAGCCGCCAAAAACGGAACATATAAAATCTGAGCAGGAGAAAAACAACTGATTTCAGGTTAAACCGTATTAAATATGGGGAACAGCATTTATTTTTGATTACAGAGAGGGTAAAGGGTAAACGGTAAACGGTAAACGGTAAACGGTAAGCGGCAATATTTGACTGTATCTTATGATTTTATGCAGTTAAAGCGATTGTAACAGACAAAAAGGTTTAGCTTCTGTGGGAAAAACTGGAAAACTATTGCAAAATCAGTCGAATTGTGGTATAATAAAAGTATATACAAGCGGGGCAAATACAGATAGTTAACTGTGCGTTTTAAATTACCGCGGAAGCGGCTGTTCTAAAGCGGGTATTATTGCTTTGCGTTTGTACTGCATGTGCAGGGTTAAACAATAATAAAAAAGTTAGAATACGGGCCATACGTTAGAAGTTAAATCGACAGGAAATGGAGTGAATCAGATGGAACCCAAACTGGCTGTTGCGGGCTATGCCTGCACTGAAATGCTGCTGCATGTATCAACACTGCCGGATATAGGCGGACAGGTGACTGAAGAAAAATATGAAACCCGTCCGGGCGGAAGAGCGGGGAATGCGGCTATTGCCGCAACAAGACTGGGAGTTACGCCGCTGCTTTGTGCTATGCTGGGGGACGATGCGGACGGCGGCAGACTTTTCAATTTTTATACCGATAACGGCATACGTCAGCAATATCTGAAATTCACCAGAGAAAAGCCTACCGGCAGAGAAATTTTGCTGCATGAAACCTATTTTGATACCCTGCGAAGAATCGTATATCCAGGCGCGGGGGAGGATTTGACTTTTTCGCAGATCAACTCGGCGCTTTCTGAGTATCCCAACGGGCTGTATTTGACTACCGAGCCGTCTTTTGATCTGGTCGTTCAGGCAACCCGTGCGGCGGCAGCCAAGGAGATACCGGTGTTTTTGGATGTGATGCCGGCTTCGTCAAGAATGCCGCTGGAGGATTTGGCTCCGGTCGAATTATTTATAATTGATAAAGCGGGCGCTGAACTGGTTGCCCGAAACGGTAAAATTACAGTGGAAACGTGCTTAAAGGCCTGTATGACCATCGCGCAGCGGGTTAAAGCGACTTATTATGTCGTTCGATTAATTGGGCAGGGCTTTTTTGTCTATGACGGCAAGTATCACAATATCATTGCGCCGGAAGGCGTGCTGACTTCACCTCAGAAAACTCCCTGCCCGGTGGATACGGAGGGAGCGGCGTTAGCGGCGGCTTATTTGCTGACCGGCGATATTCGTCGGGCTTGCTCCATATCCGCAATTGCCTCTCGGCTGGCAAGGGAAAATTACGGTATTCGCATTGCGACTAAACAGCAGGTAATCGAATATTGCAGAAAAAATGAGATCAAACTGTAAAGGGATGTATTCAGATAAAATCTCACCTGAACCGGCTCTGTAAGCGAAAACAGTAAGCACTTGCTTGTGCTGCCGGTAAATATTATACAAAAGTGAGGAACAAAGGGTTGAATATTACGAAAACTGAAGGAAGCTATTCCTCTTCAAACGGAAAAAATACCGTATATTATACGGTTTGGACGCCTGACTGCACGCCCCGCGCTATTGTTCAGATTTCTCACGGAATGTGCGAATATATTGATCGTTATGATGAAATTGCCCGTAAATTCTGCGAAAAAGGATTCATTGTCTGTGGTAATGATCACATTGGGCATGGCAGAAGCGTTGATTCTGAAGATGATCTTGGCTTTTTTGCAGATACTGACGGCGATCTCTGTCTGATTAAAGACCTATATGCGATGAATCAGCTTATCCGGAAAACTTATCGGTCGCTGCCTTATATACTGTTAGGACACAGCTTTGGCAGCTTCCTTGCCAGAGCGTATATGATGGCGCATGGTGACAGTGTGGATGGATTGATTTTGTCGGGCACCTCCGCAGGTACTCAGCCTACCGCGTTGGGGATGAAGTTCAGCGCCATGATAGGCAGATTGAAGGGAAAGCATTACCGAAGTAAGCTTTTGAACAGGTTGGCGTTTGGCAGCTATAATAAACGGTTTGAACGAAAGACCGGTTATGAATGGGTGACTACTGACGAAGAAGAATTGCGTCGGTACGCCGGAGATGTTCGCTGTACCTTTATTTTTACTGCGCAGGGCTTCCATGATTTGTTTACGGTGCTGAATTTTGTCAACAGTGATGAATGGTATGAAAAAATGCCCAAGGGAATACCGGTGTTTCTGGCAGCCGGAGCGGAAGATCCGGTAGGCGATTACGGAAAGGATATTCCGGCGATCGCTGAAAAGCTGCTGGATGCGGACGCCAGCAATGTAACCTATAAGCTGTATTCCGGTGAACGGCATGAGGTGCTGACCGGTTTGCAGCGGGGACAAGTCGTTGAGGATATGGCGGTATTTATTGATCAGGTGATTGATGGGGTACATGCCGCTCGGCAGATGGGACGGTAAAGAAAACTATGCGTATTTTGGGTGTGGATCTGGGCGATGCCCGCACGGGGCTGGCGGTCAGTGATGAGTCATGCTTTTTGGCGAGCGGAATCGGTACTTTTGTAGCGTATACAGAGGATAAAAAGTTAGCGCTGATTCTGGAAAAGATGGGGGAATATCATATTGCCGAAGTAGTGGTGGGAAATCCCATTAATATGAACGGGACAAAAGGGGAGAAAAGTATGGCAGCGGAGGCTTTTGCTGAGCGGCTGTCAGCGCTTTCAGGACTTCCGGTGCGGCTCTTTGATGAGCGCTGCACCACCATGCAGGCGCATCAGATTATGAATTTTACCGATACTCGAGGGAAAAAACGGAAGAATACAGTAGATACCCTTTCAGCGCAGATTATTTTGCAAAATTATCTGGATAGCAGACCGAAATAAATGAAGAAAAGCGGTAAAGATTTCTTATTTTCGGTGTTTATATGAAATTTGTCAGCTATTCCATACAATTGCGTGAAAGGCGATTGCCATGAAAATACTTTTGAATCAGCGCCAATTTCCTATAGGAGCAGAATCGGATAGTTTTACCGCCGCAATGGCTTCCGCATTGATAATTGCGCTTGGCTATAAAGCGGATACGCCTTATTGGTGCGCACCTAACGGTCGGTATTGCACGCATTGCGCTCCTTGTGGGGATGATTGGCTTTCAAGACATCAGGAATCTGTTTACCATTGTCTTCTGACCGCTTTTGGCTTTGCGTTCGGTTTTGAATACCCATGGGATGATACTGCCTCGCATTCGCTTCCCGATATTCGGGATGGATGGCGATGGGATGATGATTACATTGATTTTATAATGCGTTTTGCGGGTGTTACATGGAAGCGGCTGAGCCGTACTGACGGAAAAGAGAAAATTTTATCGGCTATATTGGAGGCAATAGACTGTGGCTTTCCAACGTTGGTGCGGTTCGGAAAACCGTTAGATTGGCAGCTGATTACCGGATATGATGGGAATATGCTGTTAGGATTGGACTCATTCGGACATACCTTAAAGTCATTTGATGTTCAATATCGGGCCGACGATCTTTTTGCGATGGAGAAATGGTATGATACCGCGATCGACGTGATCGTTTTGAGCGGTCGGTGTGAGCGAAAGATCACATACCGTGAGATTCTTGAAAAAATCGAATCTGCACTGTCCTATTGCGGACATGATGCGGTAGAGCAGATGATTGAAGCTGCGCTCGATCACGTAACAAGGGAATCCGCGATGGATACGGCCCATATGATTGCGAATATTAACAGCGTACTCATTGAAGCGAGGTATCATGCCGCGGAAGCGTTTGTTTCGCCGTATAACTTGTTGAATAATTTATGTGAAAATCAGGCATTGTGGCATAGGCTGAGCGATTTGCTTTTTCAAAAATACATAGCAGACGATCATGATGAAACTCATGGCATTGGATGGAAAATTTGGGAAGCGATCGGCGTAAGTCCGCAGACAGGCTATTTGCCTACTCAGGCGTCAGTAGATATGATTCTTAAAGCGGAAACACGGATTATATTAAAGCAATTATTTCACACAGTTTTTGAAAATGACAGAGCAGTGCTTAAGGGAATACAGAATCTCCTTTATGATTCTGATTGATTAAGAAATGTAAATGGCACAGTAAATGATTTGGATTTTCTATTCAGTTCACTTCAGGAAGCTGAAAAAACAAAAAGTTTTTTCAGCTTCCTTTTTAATGTATAAGGGTTTCTTTTTTCGGCGACAATCGGAACAGAAAAAGCTTTGAACGGAGGAAGTACATGAAAAGAAAAATCACAGCGGCTATGGCGATTCTTTTATTGTTGGCAGGATTGTTGGGAGCCCTGGATCTGGCGGCAGATGCTTCAGCTATATATGACGGAACGGTTCGGCTGCATGTGTTGGCAAATTCCGACAGCGATGACGATCAGGCGCTAAAGCTGGCCGTGCGGGATCGTTTATTAACTGAGATGGAAGATCTGTTAGAAAGCTGCAGTGACCGGCAGACCGCAATGGAACTGATAGAAGCAAATCAGGCGATGCTGACAGCGTTGGCAGAAGAAACCGTTCAAGCAAACGGGTATAATTATTCTGTCAGTTTAACGCTTACGGAAGAATACTACGAAACCCGCGATTATGATGATTTTCGGCTGCCGGCAGGCGTGTATACCTCTTTACAGGTAAAAATCGGGGAAGCTGCCGGACATAATTGGTGGTGCGTATTATTCCCGCCGCTCTGTACCGCTGCCGCTTCCGCTGAAGAAGAATTGAGTCAGACCGGTTTTACAAAACAGCAGGTGCGTCTGCTTACCGATGGAGACAGTCCTACCTATCGGTTGAAATTTAAAGCGGTCGAATGGTTCGGTGAAATGAAGCAAAAGTTAAGGGAGCTGTTTGAATGAAGGAAAATATTGTTTACAAAGGCAGCGAACGGCGGGTGATCGTGGTAAAAAGTGCTTCCAGCAAGCATTTTGAAGAAGCACACTTTTTTCTGAAGGCGGGGGAAGAGGAAGCGGTTCCGCCTATGCCGGAACTGCTCAGAGAAGCCAACCGGATCGTGGAGCAAAGTCTGATTCCGCCTCGAAAAAGGCAGATAAAAGAAAAACGCGGTTGGTTTTTCCGGGGCTTTTTGACGGGGTTGACAACTACCGCAGGGGTTACGGCAGCTTTGTGGCTACTGCAAATATGGGTCGGACCTTTCTGAAAAAACGAAGCCTTATTATATATAAATCCTGTCAAAGCAGGCGGATTCAGAAAAACGCAGAAAGTTGACACCATCAACGGTTTAGTTCTTTCGTATTAACAATACGTTCATTTTTTGGCTAATTTTCATTCAAAAAAATGTGATATACTGACTAAGGTTTCAATGATCGTGTGGAAAACCGGAACGGGCAAGCCTTCGCCTGTGCAGGAACGCCTGCTGCACAGGACCGCTGCTCATTTTTTCCGGGATCTTTTACATAGAGGAAGCTTGTCGGAGTACAGGCTTTCTTTTCGTGCTTCCGTTTGAGAACTATCTTGATAAAATGAAATGAATTTATATGAAACAATTTAATGAAGAAAGGATATTTTATGGCAAGAAAAGCAAAATCTGATAAAAAAGTAAAGGTCGCCTTTTTAGGCGGATTGGAGGAGATCGGAAAGAATCTCTGCGTGATTGAATGTGATAATGATCTCATTGTGGTGGATTGCGGACTGGGCTTCCCCGACGATGATATGTTCGGCATTGATTTAGTGATTCCCGATTTCACTTATTTAGAGAAGAATGCGGATAGGATTCGGGGCGTTTTTCTTACACATGGGCATGAGGATCACATCGGTGGCATTCCCTACCTGCTGCGCAGTGTTAATGTACCAATCTATGGCACTCGGCTGACGCTTGGCATTATTGAAAACAAGCTCCTGGAGCATAAGCTGGATTTTGATCCGGAGCTAAACTGTGTCAATGCGGGGGATGTGATAAAAGCCGGGTGTTTCTCAGTGGAGTTTATTCGGGTAAATCATTCCATTGCGGACGCCTGCTGTTTAGCGATCAAAACACCTATCGGCACAATTCTTCATTCCGGTGACTTTAAGCTGGATCTGACACCCATTGAAGGGGATGTTATGGATCTGACCCGGCTGGGGCAGTTGGGCAAAGAGGGCGTATTGCTTTTAATGTGCGAATCTACCAATGCCGAGCGTCCGGGATATACACCTTCGGAAAAAATCGTAGGCAATTCACTGGAGGGCATTTTTACACGCAATGCCGATAAGCGGATTGTAATTGCCACCTTTTCCTCCAATGTACATCGGGTTCAGCAGATTATCAATGCCAGCGTTGCTCATGGACGTAAGGTGGCGGTGACCGGGCGGAGTATGATCAACATCGTTCGCGCCGCTCAGGATCTCAGTTATATGCATATTCCTCAAGGAACGCTGATTGACATAGGGGAAGTAAAGCGCTACAATCCGGAGAAGGTTACTATTATTACCACCGGCAGCCAAGGCGAGCCTATGTCCGGTCTTTACCGAATGGCGTTTGCCGAGCATGATAAGGTAGAGCTTGGCAAGGACGATTTGGTAGTGATTTCCGCTTCCGCCATTCCGGGAAATGAAAAGCTGGTGGATAAGATCATCAATGAATTTACCAAGCGTAATGTGTCGGTTTTCCGGGACAATTCAGTGGAGGTGCATGTATCCGGACACGCCTGTCAGGAAGAACTGAAGCTGATGCACGCTTTGATCCGTCCTAAATATTTTATGCCGATTCACGGAGAAAGCAAGCATTTAGCCGCCCATCGGGATTTAGCAAAGTCGATGGGTCAGCCTGCGGATACTATTTTTATTGGAGAAATCGGAAAGGTATTGGAAATCAGCAGTAAAGATGCTAAATTTAACGGTAGCATTCCCGCCGGAAAAACGCTGATTGACGGATACGGCATTGGAGATGTAGGCAATATTGTTCTGCGAGATCGCCGTCATCTTGCGGAGGACGGTATTATTATCGTGGTTTGCGCTATGGGCGCAGACGGCAGTGGGCTGATTTCCGGACCAGATATTGTTTCGCGCGGCTTTGTTTATGTGCGGGAGTCGGAAGAACTGATGGAAGATGTACGTCGGGTGGCGAGCGAAGCAGTGACCGAATGTCTTGACCGAGGGTACGCCGAATGGAACCAGATCAAGAATCTGATCAAAGACGATCTATCCAAATTTATCTACCAGCGCACTAAGCGCCGTCCGATGATTTTGCCGATCATTATGGATATATAAGAAATTAAAGGGGGCTAATTAAAAGCACTCGCTTTAAAGCTGAAATACGGGGAGAAGGATTATGAGAGAAGCACTTTTTCAAAAGTGCTTCTCTTTAGTCTGTAGAGAAAGTCGAGAATAAATTGCGCTATTCGAAAAAAGCCCAAATTCGTTTGTTCGCTTTTTCTCACGCCTAAAAAGCGAGAAAAAGCGAATAAAAAGAGAAGGGCCGGGCATTTCGTCCTCTGAGGAGAGCGACTTAGGGCTTCGCCCTAAGAACCCACGATCTTTTGAGAAAAGGTCGATCAAAGCTTTTGTACAAGTTGCCAAATAATTATAGTTTTGGCAGC
>CAZMTU010000035.1:0-20654 GCA_964569225.1 uncultured Lachnospiraceae bacterium
TTGTCGAGTTTCTCTTCATCGTTTTTTTGCTCCATTATCGTTTGTTCGCAGATCAGGCACACTTGCCGCCCTTCGGGGATTTCGGCGCCGCAAAAATAACATCTATCTACGTTCATTTTTGTACCTCCTTTATTTCTGACAGTTCAGTTCAGCGTGAATCGCTTCGGCTGTTAAATCGTATACCTGAAACGGGTCATACAACGGGACTTGCCTGTATTTCCCATATATCCGTATTTTTTCATAACCGGACACCTTTAGGAAGCCTGACTTTTCCAGTTTCTTGACCTCTGGATGTGTGACGCCAAATCGCTGCTGTATATCGATGGATCGGACGCCTATATGTTCACACACCTCCAAAATTCTCTCCAAATCTAACTGTTTCCGCAGCAGCCGGTAGATTTCAGCCTTTGTCATGTTCGGTTTGATTTCTATTCCGTTTTTGACAGCCAATTTAATCAGACCGTCTTTCATAACGGCGTTTTCTGTACCTCGGTTCGCGGCAATTTGCCGCTGCACGAACTCCTCAGCGGTGGCAAATTGATCTAAATAGCTTGACATTTCAGTTTGCTCCTATTCTCTCTGTTACAATTTTGGCAATGTAAGCAGCGGCTTCATTCAGCTTTTCACCGTCCGGCAGCCACGGATCATCGGACTTTTCCAACGCTTCCCGTATTTTTCTTACGTTGTGTTTTACGTCATATCTGCTGCCGGAGAGTTCCGATGCCACGCCGAAATTGAGAATTGCAATCCATCCGCCGTTGACATGGGTGCCAAAGGCGCATAGATAGTTGATTCCACCGTAGTCGATATTCAGTTCCTGCGCTGTAATGCGATGGGAACTTGGCTGCTTCACCGAAGCGCGTACTTCGGCAGACGCGGCTTCGGGCTTGCCGTCCAGCGTCAACTGGGTAGGTTCATCTGTAAGTTTACTGATGGGCTTACGCATTTCCTGACTATTGTGTGATTGAGGACTCTCAGAATCTGAAAACTGAAACTCAGTTTCAGTTTTTGTCAATCGTGCGGGTACTTTCTGTGGTGCTTCAGAGTCTGAAAACTGAAACTGAGTTTCAGTTTTTCGATTGTTTATCTCTTTGAATGCCGTGTTTATATTGGTTACATTGGCAAGTTCTTCAGAAGAAAGTTCGGAAGTTAATTTTTTGTATTTTCCAATCTGCTGTTCGCTGACTCCCATCATCTGAGCAATGCCTCTGCCAATGCCGCCCCGATAGATGCCCAGTCGCTTCAGCTCCCGAAGCTGCGTGTCAAGCTCCTGATAGAGCAGCAGCCGCTTTGCTGCCGAATACTCACGGGCGTCGATGTTTGCAAGTACCGTCATCGCCCCGATCATGGCGTCGGGCAAATTGTCATAGACCACGCAGGGGGCGTGTGTCCAGCCCAGCTGTTGCAGCGCCTTATACCGCCGCTCACCTGAGATCAGCACATATTCATTCTCGCCGGTCTGATTCACCACTAAATTGTGCAGCAGTCCGACGGTGGCAATGTCATCCGCCAGCCGCCGTACATCCTCGGCACTGTCCTCGGAAGCCGCTGCATTTTTGGGGTTTAGTCTGATCTGCGCCAGTGCAATGGATGCACTTTTAGAGCGGATGAGGTTATCGCTCAGCGCGTCCAGCGTTTTTTCTTTCCGTTTACCCATATTCTGCTTAATCAAATCCATTTTGTTCATCTTATCACCTCCAGCAGTTCATTTGTGAAATCGGTGTAATCAATAGTCGCCTTGCTCTTTTTCTCGAATTGATGGACGGGCATATGAGCAGCCGCCGCTTTGCCGATAGCGGAGTTTTTCCGAATCGTGGTTTCAAAAACATGGAAATCGCACTGCTCCTTGAGCATGGATTTGTAGCCCTGCTTGATAATGCCCCGTTCATCCTTGGTGATCAGTACGCCCAGCACTTCAAGGCTGCGGTTTACCGTGCGGCGCATATCCTGCACCATGTCATTTACATGGAGCAGTCCCTCCATAGCGTATTCGTCAATGTCAATGGGGATGATCAGTCCGTCGGCTGCTGCCATGATGTTGCGCCGAATATGTTTCAGACCGATAGGCGGGCAGTCGATTAGGATAAAATCGTACTCATCGGCAATGTTGAACAGTGCTTCCGACAGCACATAATTCCCCTTGGCAAATAAAAGCTGCTCATCGTCCTCCAGTCGGTGTGCGGAGGGAAGAAGATCAAGACCGGCGATGTCGGTAGACTGAATAGCTGCTTCGGTGTCAATTTGTCCCCGAAGCACTTCGGACAGGGTGTTTCCGTTGTCCTCGATGGCGTAGTGCAGGGAAGCGTTGGCTTGCGGATCGGCGTCTACCAATAAGACACGGTATCCCTTGTCTGCAAGCAGCGCGGCACTGTGAACGGCAGTGGTGGTTTTTCCGCTGCCGCCTTTTTCAATCCAAATGGCGATGATTTTAGTGGTATTCATAAGGTAGCCCTTTCTGCGCCGATGGCGCACACAAAATAGTCCTTTCAATAAGAAAAGCACGGCATGAGCGATTGAAAGGACTGAATCGCTCGCCGGTGGCCACCGGCTGCCGTGCTTATGGTGATCGTCTGCACCTTTAGGGTTCGGACGGTCATATTTTTTCCAAAGGCTTGCCGAAATTGCTGGCTCAGGCAAGCTCCCAAGAAAGGAGAAAACAGACATATAAGCAGGAAAACAAAGAAAACTACAAATGTGCCTATGGTGCCAAGCTCGACCTTTAGGATCGGGATTGGCATATGTGATTGCTTTTTTGGGATTTTGTAGTATAATTGTCTAAAAAATTAAAGAGAAGGAATTAGAAAAATGATTTGTAAAAATCCCAAATGCAAAAAAAGTTTAAGTGAAGATTTTCGATATTGTCCATATTGTGGGTTGCGAATTTCGACTGAATATCAGGCAAACACTCTTTCAACATTTCTTCCAAGCGATTATACACTCGGAATGATTTACAAATTATGGAGCAGGGAACACTTTCCAAATCTTGGCTTAAAAACGAAAAAAGGCTATATTGCGGCATGGAAGCGAGTTTCTTGCTTTGAACAGGAAAAAATGACTGATTTAAAAACGATGCATTATCAAGTGATTATAAATTCCATGATTGAAGATGAACTATCTCGTTCCACCATAGAAAAAGTGCGCGGCTTGATCGCTCAGCTGTGCAAATATGCATTGAAAAATGATATTATACAGAAAAATTATGCTGAGTTTTTGACCCTGCCCAAGACACAAAAAAACGGAAGAAACAGGTTTTCGGATGAGGAATTGAAGGTGCTTTGGGAACATTCGGATGATATTGCTGTTCGCCGTATCCTTATATTTGCCTATACCGGCATGAGAGCTAATGAACTTTTTCAAATGAAAAAAGAGAATGTATTTTTAGATGGGCTTATTCCATATATGATAGGGGGTAATAAAACGGAAGCGGGAATAGAAAGAACAATTGCGATAGCACCATGCATCTTTGAATTTGTAAAACAAGAATATATGCATGGTAAAGTTTATCTTATTGAAGGAGAAATGAGAAATTCACTTGACCTCGACAATTGGCGCAATCGTAACTATCGTCCAACGCTTCAGCGTCTTGGAATTACATATCGTCCAATACATAGTTTAAGACATACTTTTGCTTCAATGATGGTAAAGGCAAATGCAAACCCGAAAGCACTTGCAGCCTTGATGGGGCACACTCAATTTAGTACAACAGCTGATTTGTATGCCCACGCTGATTTACAGCAGTTAGGAGATGCAGTCAAATTGCTTAAAGTAATTGAAAGCGATTGACAAAGCTGTTTGAAAATGCTATAATTCAAATCAACTAACAGGCGTGACCGTTTGATTCGTAATCAGCAGGTCGTGTGTTCGAGTCACATCATTAGCTCCATAAAAGCCGCCTTTGAAAGCGGCTTTTTATTTTTTCTGCTCAGGTTAGTGGAATTATTCATATTTCTGTGTTAAAATAAATAAAAAATGTTGTATATAATGATAAGTTTCAATGAAACGACAGTGAGTCTGATAATCATGTGGATGAAGTTCAGGCAGCTGCTGTTCCATGAAAGGATTATGTATGAAGCTACTGGTATTGGACATTGACGGAACATTAGTGAATTCCAGAAAAGAGTTGACTCCCGCTACCTATAGAGCAATCGAAAAATGGCGGGCGGCAGGTCATTTATTAGTTATTGCTACCGGACGGCCTACAGCCGGTGTACAAAGTGTGGCGGACAAGTTGCAGCTTGCTGATAAAGGCGGCTATATTCTTTCCTATAACGGCGGATGCATTACTGAAGCCGCAAGTGGCGCACTGCTTTGCGAAAAGGTGCTGCCTCCCGATATTCCCCGAAAGCTTGTAACATATGCGAAAGATCGTGAGGAGTTGGGGCTTATTACCTATCGGGAAGATACGGTACTGTCGGCATTCCCGCCGGATGAATATATTCGGTTGGAGGCGCTGACAATTAATCAGATGAAGCTGCGCTATTTGTCTGAATTTGCGGACGCAATTGATTTTCCCGTTCACAAATGTCTGCTGACAGCGCCGCCGGACGCGGCAGAAGGCTATATGCAGGCAATTGCCTTGCTTACGGAAGGACGGGTCAGCGTTTACCGTTCAGAAAGATTTTTTATAGAAGTAATGCCGCTTTATGTGGATAAAGCGTCCGCGCTGGAAGGATTTATTCCCCAGCTTGGCATTGCCCGGTCAGATGTGATTTGCTGCGGGGATGGTTACAACGACATTTCTATGATTCGATGGGCAGGACTGGGCGTTGCGATGGCGAATGCGCCTCGGTCTGTTCAGGATTCCGCCGATTATGTGACCGGTTCCTGCGATGAGGATGGCGTCGCCGGACTGATTGAAAAATTGTTAAGAGAGGATAATTGAAATGCTGAAACTGACGGTTTGCTTTGATTTTGTTTGTCCTTTTTGCTATTTAGAGCATGAAGCGTTAAAACAGATAAAAAACGAATATAGTTTGGATATTCAATACTTGCCCTTCGAACTGCGCCGGCCCCCTGTGCCGCCTGTAGATCCCATGCACGATGAAGCAAAGCTGAAACGCTTTGATGAGGTATTGCTGCCGGCAGCGCGAAAGTTGGGTGTTTCTATGAAGCTGCCGTGGATTTCGCCCCATCCTTATACAACGCTGGCTATGCAAGGACTGCATTATGCCATGGAAACGGGAAAAGAGGCGGGAGAAGCGTATATTGATTCGCTTTTTGCCGCATTTTATAAAGAAGAACGGGATATCGGTAAACCGGAGGTGCTTTTGACGCTGGCAGAAGGCATTGGATTGTCTGCTGAGTCGCTTTCAAAGGTGTGGAAAGAAGGCAGATATCTTGATCGGTTAGATCAGGAAAAAAATGAAGCCAAGGCATTGGGTGTGACGGGAATTCCTGCTCTTTTTGTAAACTGTCAACCGGTAGCGGATCCGCAAACACCGGAGGGATTGAGAACTGCGTTTAATAAGGCGTTGGAAAAAGAGCAAGCACTTTCTGAGGCGGAATTAAATGACACCTCCTTCAAGCGTATAGCAGGGGAAATATCGGAACAAAATCAGTTAGGCGCTCATTGCGGGGAGGACGGCTGTTATTTCGGCTGATTTTATATGAAGGGCAGGATATGTTAAATACCTGTCATATGAAAGACAGTAAAATGGGTGATTGGTAGGAGATCGCTTTATGTCTGATTTTCGGTTTTGGGAAAGCTTCAAATAGTGTTTAACGCCGCGTAAAGCGACTGAATGGAGATAGATATGAAAAATAGGGCTTGGTTGGCAGGTATTTCAGTTGGGTTGGCTTTTTTATTGGCGGGGTGTCGATATGTACCGCGAACAGATGAGAAAATAACGAATACAGGCGGACAGGTGGTGACGGTCAATACAAAACCGACTGAACGACCATTGCAATCGCTTCCTGATTCGCCTGACGAGGGATTTTCAATTGATTTTCTGAAAACCGGTAAATCTGACTGTGCTATTATTCAAATAGACGGGAAGGTAATTCTCTCTGATACGGCGGATTCGGATGATTTTGAACTGATCTGCCAAAAGCTGAATGCATATGAAATTCAGCGAATCGATTATATGATCCTATCTCATTTGGACAACGACCATATCGGCAGTGCGGCGATGCTGATCCGGAAATATGAGGTAGGGGTTGTATATCAACCGGATTATACCCGCGATTCCAAACTGTATGAGGCGCTTGTTGCCGCGGTAAATAATACGGACACTGTTCTTTGTGTTATACAGGATGATCTGACCATTGAAACCGAACAGGGAAGTATTTGGATTAATCCGCCGGCGTCAAGCGGTTATGAAGATGAAAATGACTATTCCTTGATTACCACTATAACTTATAAAAACTGGTCTGTGCTGCTGATGGGGGACGCGCAACGAATTCGAACAGGTGAATTTACGCCGTTGGCAGCTAAACAGTATAATTTAATTAAACTGCCTCATCACGGAAGCTGGAATAAGGGCTTGAAAGCCTTTTTGGCACAGACTTCTGCAGAAGCATATATAGTTTGCGCTGCCGACCTTTCAACTGTGGAGGCACAATTGCCTCTTGCGCTGGGCGATGCGCTGTACTATACCTTTGACGGAGAGATTCATGTTTGTGTGGATGATCAGGCAATGTATATGGTTGGCTGATCGGATTAATTTTAAAATATGAATAAACTGTAAAAAAGAAGGAAATCTTGACATTAAAAAAAAATATGCTATAATATAAACACTTGAGGGAGTAATTCCGCAGATTGGGTTGCGAGGTAAATCAACAGCAAGACGGGTTTACCGTCTGGTTTGCCAATAATGAATGAGACTCTTGTATAGCATGCTTTGCTGTACAAGAGTCTTTTTTGTTGCATCCAATTAAATTTCGAGAAAGGGGAAGGTTGTGAAATGCAATCATATTATCTGACTTCGGAGGAAGTTCTCAAGGCACAGGAGGTTAGCGATAAGGGGCTTACTCATGAACAGATTACCGAGCGGCAGTCAAGGTTTGGCAAAAATAAATTAGCGGAGGGGAAAAAAACGCCGTTGTTTATTCGCTTTTTGAAAGAACTGGCAGATCCCATGACGCTGATTCTGCTGGCCGCCGCGGCAGTGTCCGGAATTACCGCAGCTTACTCCGGCGAATCCTTTGCAGACGTGATTATTATTTTGGCGGTAGTGCTCATCAATGCGGTGTTAGGCGTGGTCCAGGAATCTAAAGCGGAAAAGGCAATTGAGGCATTACAGGAAATGTCTGCCGCTACCACAAAAGTGATTCGTAACGGCGCTCAGGCAGTCGTGAAGAGCGAAGAATTAGTGCCCGGAGACATTATTTTGTTGGAAGCAGGCGACGCCGTGCCGGCAGACGGCAGATTATTGGAAGCCGCTTCTCTGAAAATTGAGGAGGCAGCTTTGACCGGTGAATCACTGCCGGTGATAAAGCAGACAAATGCGCTGCCTGCCGGAAAGGAAATTCCGCTGGGTGATCGCAGCAATATGGTCTATATGGGCAGCAGTGTTGCCTATGGACGAGGCAAAGCGGTTATTCTCGCCACCGGCATGCAGACTGAAATGGGAAAGATTGCTGGTGCGTTGTCGGCTTCTAAAGAGGATGCTACCCCGCTTCAGAAGAAGCTTAATCAGCTTTCTAAGCTGCTCAGCTTTTTAGTACTGGGAATTTGCGCGATTATTATGGCGGTGGGGGTGATTCGCAGTCTGCCGGGAATCACCTTTAAAGAAATGCTGAACTGGTTTATGGTGGCGGTTTCATTGGCGGTTGCCGCTATACCGGAGGGACTTGCTGCTGTAGTGACGATTGTGCTTTCCATGGGTGTCACCAATATGTCAAGGAAAAATGCTATCATCCGTAAGATGACGGCGGTGGAAACTTTGGGCTGCACGCAGGTAATTTGTTCAGACAAGACCGGAACATTGACTCAGAATCGTATGACTGTAATCGAAGCCTCTCCTGCTTCCGATATGGCAGAATGCGCTGCATCTTTTGCGCTATGTACCGATGCGGCGCCTGATGAAACCGGTAGGGCGGTAGGCGAGCCTACTCAGTGTGCGGTAGTGGACTGGGCGGCATCACTGGGTATGCCCAAGGGCGATCTGAATGCCCGTTTTCCCAGAATTGGAGAAATTCCCTTTGATTCCGACCGTAAAATGATGACGACCTTGCATAAGCTGCCCGAAGGCGGCATTATTCAACATACCTCAGGCGCGCCTGACGTTATTCTTTCACGCTGCGCATTTGTGAAACAGGGCAATGAGATAGTTCCGATGAACGATGAGCTGCGGCAGCGGTATGTCAGTGAAAATAAACGACTGGCAGATCAGGCGCTGCGGGTGATCTCGGCGGCTTATACAACGCATGACTGGCTGCCGAAGGATATTTCCTCCGAGGCGTTGGAACATGATTTGGTATTTCTTGGACTTGTCGGGTTAATGGATCCCATTCGTGCTGAGGTCAAAATCGCCATTGGTGAGTGTAAAAAAGCGGGCATTCGACCTGTCATGATTACCGGCGATCACAAGGATACCGCTGCCGCTATCGGTAAACAGTTGGGGATTCTTGAAAGCACTGATGAAGCAATCACCGGTGCGCAGTTAGATACCGTTTCCGATGAACAGCTTGATAAAGACATAGAAAAGTATTCGGTATATGCGCGTGTGCAGCCCGAACACAAGGTTCGGATCGTCAATGCATGGCGAAAGAAGGGAAAGATTACCGCGATGACCGGTGACGGCGTCAATGACGCGCCTTCTATAAAAAATGCTGACATTGGAATCGGTATGGGCGTTACCGGAACCGATGTGACAAAAAATGTGGCGGACATGGTACTGGCGGATGACAATTTTGCAACAATTGTTACCGCTGTGGAAGAAGGGCGCCGGATCTATGACAATATTCGGAAATCCATTCAGTTCCTGTTGGCGGCCAATTTAGCGGAGGTATTGGCAATTTTAGCGGCTACCCTTATGGGATTCACTATTTTAGAGCCGGTGCATCTGCTTTGGATCAATCTGATTACTGACTGTCTGCCCGCTTTGGCGCTGGGGATTGAAAAAGCGGAGGGCGATTTGATGAGCCGTCCGCCCCGTGATCCTAAAGAGGGAATTTTTGCCGGCGGAATGCTTTGGGATATTCTTTTGCAGGGGATAGCCGTTACGCTCATCACGTTGGCAAGCTATTTTGTGGGACATTTTATGGAGTCAGGTGTATGGGAAATTACCAACAGTGCCGACGGTATGACAATGGCGTTTTTGACGTTATCCATGGTAGAAATCGTTCATTCCTTCAATATGCGTTCCCGCAGGGCTTCGGTATTCAGCATCAGGCGTCCCAATAAGCTGCTGTGGGCGTCTATGGGCATCTCTCTTGTTCTTACTGCCGCGGTAATCTTTATCCCGCCTGTGTCGGCACTTTTTGGTTTTGAAACCATTTCCGATCTGGAGTATGTGGCCGCATTGGGATTTGCTTTGCTTATCCTTCCTATAGTAGAAGCAGTTAAGTGGCTGCAGCGGAGATTGAATCGCTAATAGAATTGCTTGAAAGCCGTAAGGACCGTAAATAAGCTGCCGCAAACCTTTTGCGGCAGCTTATTTCGCATATCTTAATAAAATACACGGAGATTTTTCATATAGAGAGCAGTTTATCGAAAGAATTTGGTTTTATATGGAATGTTTTCTCTTATGTAAGAAAATTTCGACGAATATTCCTATTCCACTTACTATCAGCAGAAGAATCCAAAGTGCAAAATGATTGGTGTCACCGGTTTGAGGAATGTCGCCGGGGGAATCAGGTTCAATGGGTTCAATGGGGTCAATGGGGTCAATGGGGTCAATGGGGTCAACAGGGTCGGGGAGTTTTTCGTTTGAAACGATTAAATTTTCTTCGCCGTCAATTGTTATAGTGTAGCTGGTTGTTGTGACAAATGCATCGTTATCAAGCGCTTCATCGGAAGAAACGGTAATAGTGACCGTCCAGATGCTATTAGTAGCCTGATAACCGTCAGGCGCGGTAATTTCCTTTAAATAAAGGACAGTGCTGCCGCTCTCAGGCAAATATTGAGCAAGCTCATTGTCAGCCGTGCTGATGACAGCGCTGCCTGCTGCATAGGTTGCAATAGGAGCTTGACTGCACTCAGCGTCGTCAAACAGACCAAATACGGCGCCGGACAAAGCGTTTCCGCTTGCGTCTGTTTTATTCACGGTAATATGGTTATTTTCGATAGCCGCTGCGGTATTTCGTTCCCATTTGGCATAAACAATAGTCCAGTTTTCAGTCAAGCTTTTGTCGAAATCAAAGGGAAGCGTGCATTGAGAATCGGTGTACCAGCCTGCGAATGTGTAACCGCTGCGGAAAGGAGCGGAGGGTTCAAGCGCGTTTCCGGCATAAGCAATTTCAGTTTGTGCTTCAGGCAGATTGGCAACAGAATTGTCATCGGTATTGCTGTCAAAAGTTAATCCCACCAGAGGCGCGTAAACATAGCTGTTTGAGCAATTAAAGCTGTATGGATGATCAGCTGTCTGGTTAACATAAGACGCGCAGACATCGGTGCAGGCATAACGAATAACGCCGTAGGATGTTTCGGTGGCTGCATCTGTTATCTGACCGTTTTCCCAATCATAGAGGTGATGTGAAAGCTGCGCGGTAGTAAGCTTACCTATTTTAGCGGTTTCCGCACTAATTACGGTTTCCTTTGCTACCTGATCGAACAGATCGGCATCGTTGGAGTTGCCCTCCATTCCCTCTGTATCGCCGCGCGCATAATCAAAATCTTTGGTAGGATTCAGAAAAAGAACATGCTCGTCTTGCCCGTTTAATACAACTTCTTCAAAAACAGGCGAGGTATTTCCTTTGCATTTGTTTTCAAATAAATCGTAAGCAACTATATCGGGACAATTGCTGACGCTTACAGTTCCGGTACGACCTACAGCGCCTAACCATACATGAGGGCAGTCTGTCAGAGTGACTGTATGACCGTTGATCCACATATCGCCTGCGGAATAGCTTAGATAACGTTCGCCGTTGCAGCGAATGTCAATTGTACAGTTGTCGTATGATGCGTTATCAGTTATGTAATAACCGGCATATCCGTTGTGAAGAATTTCAATGGTAGAATCTTGAGTTGTGTCACTGATATGAGACCAGCCATGGGTTCGGTTGCCATTCATTTTCAGTGTGGAATTGGTGATGAACCAGCAGCCGGAGTTGGATGCGTTGCCGGCATTATTGCAGACAATAATGGAGGAATTGTCTACATGAATGTTGATTCGGTTGATTGCAAATCCACCGCCGTTATTGTCGCTGAAATTAACAATAGAGTTTTCTATGAATATTGCATCGTAATTAGTACTTGCGTCACCGGAGTAAAAAGCGTTTACATTGCTGTTGCCCGGCATCATGCCGGTAGCGCTCATGGATGCGTTTTTAAGATGCAGAACAGATGAACCATACATGGCATAGCTCCAGCCGCCGGTATTTCCGGTAGTGGCAATCGTTGTATCGTAAAAAGTTACGTTCGCGCTGCCGTATAGTCCCATGAACTGACCTTGCCAGTCGATTCCGGTAATACTGCCGCCTTCAAAATAAATATCGCTGCCGAAAAATTCAATGCAGGCATTATTGCCGGATGAATTTGTGGTGCCGCCATCGGTGCCGATAAGGCTGCAGTTTTTGAAAGTAACGTACGGTCCGACTCCCATTTTTGTAATGGTTTCGCCGCTATAGCCTACACCGGTTCCGTTTATATACATGGTTTTACCGGTCAGCTTGAAGGTGCAGTTTTCAAAAATGACAGGCGCATCTTCGGTACCTGTAATAGCAAGTGCTTTTCCGTCGCTAACATCAAAAGTCAAATCAGATACGCTTTCGGTGATTTTGTTGATGCCATTGTTCAATTCGTAGTCAGAATCTTCATTAACTGCAAAGATAAAAACAGGCAGAAGTATGCAGAGCATCAAAATGACTAATAGGTATATTGCTTTTGAAAATGTTTTTCGCATTGAATTATTTCTCCTTATTATTTTTATAAAGGATCCTTTATATAGATTCTAACATAATTAAAAAACAAATTCAATTATATCTACACCTATATTAACCGAAATATGAACAAATAAATTTTATAAAAGTTTTATTATATCCAATTCTATATATTGAAATATGAACGGATACACCGGTCAGCCTGAAAAAAAGAACAGCCTTTTTTCCGTTTAATGGAAAGGGCTGTTCTATGTTTATTAATCTTCAAAATATTGCTGATACCATACTAAAAATGCGTAGACAGTGTAAATCTTACGGCTGTTGTCCCGAATCCCTTGCTTGTGCTCGTCCAACAGCTTTAAAAGCGGCTCAGCGTGAAAGAAGGAAGAGGCTGTGGACGAGGTAAAAGCCTTCTTTACCCGGTTATAGTAGGCATCCTCTTTCAGCCAGACCCGTATCGGTACCGGAAAGCCTAATTTTTTCTTGGCTGCCCATTTGTCAGGAAGATGGCGTCTTGCCGCGCGTCGAAAGGCGATTTTGGTTTCTTTGCGGTTGGTACGTTCAGAAACGGGAAGAGTACGGGCAACCGCCCACACATTTCTATCCAAATAGGGAACCCGTACTTCCAGTGAATGCGCCATACTCATTTTATCCGCTTTTTGCAGAATATCTCCCGCCAGCCAACAATTAATATCCAAGGTTTGCATGCGGGTGGAATCGTCTTTGGCAAGCATTTGACTGTAAAAAGGACGAGTGTATTCAGTAAGTTCACAAGCGCCCGCGCGGTCGAGCAGCAGCTTATCTGCCTCTTTGGGCGTAAAAATAAAAGCGTTGCCAATATAGCGTTTTTCAAGCGGCTGTCCCCGGCGTACCAAAAAATTCAGACCGCGGTGAGCTGGAAATACGGAAGCTACGCAGGCGATCAGCCGACGCAGGCAAAGCGGCAGTTTATCGTAGGCGGTGCAGGTCAGCGGTTCGCAGTAGATGTTATATCCGCCGAACAGTTCATCCGCGCCTTCACCTGACAGCACGACCTTGCAGTGCTGGGATGCAAGCTGACAAAGAAAATAGAGGGCTACCGCTGCCGGATCAGCCAGCGGTTCATCCATATGGCGCTGAACCTCACTGATGGCATCCCAATATTCATCAGCTTCGATAATTTTGCTGTAATTTTTTACTCCAATCATTTTAGAGAGCTCTTGGGCATAGCTGATCTCATTATAGGCGCTTCCGTTGTCAAATCCCACTGTAAAGGTTTTATCTACGCCGGCAATGGCGGCAATATAACTGGAGTCCACTCCGCTGGAAAGAAAGCTGCCCACTTCCACATCACTGATTTTGTGGGCTTCCACTGATTCTGCGACAGCGGCTTCTATGCGGTCAGTCCACTCATCCGGTGTAGCCGATTGCGGCTCAAACTCCAATGTTTGGTAACGGCGGACGGTCAGCTCGCCCGCTTCCCACATCAGAGTATGGGCGGGCGGCAGTCTGTACACTCCCTCAAAAAAGGTTTCCTCGCAGGGCGGTGTATACTGAAACGAGAGATAACCGGCAAGCAGCTTGTGGTTAAAGTGTTTTTCAAAAGCAGGATGCTGAGTAAAGCTTTTGATTTCGGAGCCAAACATTAGTACGTTTTCCATTTTGGCATAATAGAAGGGTTTGATCCCAAAGGGATCTCGAGCCCCAAAAAGACGGCGGTTTTCCTTATCCCAAATTACGAAGGAAAACATTCCTCGCAGATGACTGGGCAAATCGGTACCGTATTCAGCATAACCGTGCAGCAGCACTTCGGAATCTGCCTGTGTACGAAAAGAATAACCCTTTCGCGTTAATTCTTCCCGAAGAATTTTAAAATTGTAAATTTCACCGTTAAATACCAACACGAGCGATTTATTATCGTTCAACATGGGTTGCCGACCGCCGGTCAAGTCTATAATGCTGAGCCGTTGAAAGCCAAGCGCTATCGGAGCTTCAGCGTAAGTCGAAGAATCATCGGGACCGCGGTGTATAATCTGTTCGGTCATACGACCGAGTGCCGGAAGCGCTGTTGCGAAAGCATCGGTTTCGTCGATGAATCCTGTAAAACCGCACATGTTGTTCTATCTCCTTTATTTTAAAAAAGTGTAATATATTTTGTACATTAGAATACCACACTATTTGCTTATAATTCAAATAATTAACCTAATAAAAGGACTTAAAAAACGATTTAAAAGTTTACACAAAGTTAAAAAATATATTGCTAAGAAAAACGCTGCATTTAATTTAAACGAATTTATTAGTATATTTGTTATAGAAACACCACACCGTTCGTTCATAATTTAAATAACTTAATTATATTGTAAAAAAAAATTGACAATATAAAATTGTAAGTTGAAACAACAAATTTAATTGTATTGCCAAGCAAAATATTTTTTAATTTTATTTTGTGAATTGATTATATCATTTAAATATTAACAAATCGTTTTTAAATTATGAATACGGAAAATATTTAAGACTTTTTTAAATTAAAAGAGGTTGTCGTATTTACACTGTATCAACTGATATTTTCCTTAATTTGACTAAACCAGGAAAAAATGCTTAATATAAAAAGAAGGCGCTGCAAAAACATTTTTTGCAGCGCCTTCTTTTTACTTATCCAGATAGCCGATGTAATCGGCTGTTCTTAAAATCTTATTGGCATGTGACACCAACTCGTCAGAAGGAGGATCAACGTCCTCCAGCGAATAAGAAAGGTTCAGCTTTTTCCATTTTGGGATGCCCAGCGTGTGGTAAGGAAGTACCTCAAATCGCTTTACATTGGATAGGGAAGCAACGAATCGACTCAGTCGGGCGAGTTGATCATCCGAGTCATTTATGCCGGGAACCAATACGTGGCGAATCCAAACCGGTTTGCCAATTTCTGAAAGATATTGGGCAAAGCTAAGAATTGCTCGATTGGAGTGACCGGTCAGTGACTGGTGCGCGTCGTCATCAATATGCTTAATATCCAGTAATATCAGATCGGTTACTGCCAACAATTTTTGGATTTTCCCAAAAACAGCCGGCTCCTTGGAAAACAGGATGCCGGAGGTATCCAGCGTAGTATGGATACCTTCTGCTTTCGCCAAAGTGAACAATTCAGTAAGAAAATCCATTTGAACCATGGGTTCGCCGCCGCTGACGGTAATACCGCCGTCCTGCTTCCAATAGCTGCTGAAGCGAAGCGCTTTTTTCAGCAATTCTTCAGCGGAAACAGGGGTGCCGCGACCGATCTCCCATGTGTCTGGATTGTGGCAGAAACGGCAGCGCATAGGGCAGCCCTGCATAAAAATTACAAAACGGACACCCGGTCCGTCCACCAGACCGAAGGATTCGGTCGAGTGGATAAAACCGAGTGTCGAAGCGGTTTGATTACAGTCTGTCATGGCAGGTTCTTGCAATGACATCGAGCTGCTGTTCACGGGTCAAATCGATAAATTTCACTGCATATCCGGATACACGAATGGTAAAGTTAGCGTATTCTTCCTTCTCAGGATGCTCCATTGCGTCATTCAGCTTATCAGTACCGAATACATTCACATTCAAATGATGCGCGCCCTGATTAAAGTAGCCGTCCAGCACATTTACCAAATTAGTTACACGCTCTTCCTCATTGTGACCCAGTGCATCGGGATGCATAGTCTGGGTGTTGGAAATGCCGTCCAGTGCCCAGTGATAAGGGAGCTTGGCAACCGAGTTCAAAGACGCTAACATGCCGCTCTGCTCTGCGCCGTAGCTGGGATTTGCGCCGGGGGACAGAGGTTCGCCGGCTTTTCTGCCGTCAGGCAAAGAACCGGTAGCCTTACCGTATACCACATTGGAGGTAATGGTCAAAATGGAGGTGGTAGGTTCAGAATTACGGTAAGTGTGGTTTCTCTTGACCTTAGTCATGAAGGTCTTAAGCAGCCATACAGCAATATCGTCGGCTCTGTCATCATCATTGCCGTATCTCGGGAAATCTCCTTCGGTTGTATAATCTATTACAATGCCGTTTTCATCCCGAATGGTTTTAACTTTAGCATACTTGATTGCGCTGAGGGAGTCAACTACATGGGAGAAGCCGGCGATACCGGTTGCGAAGGTACGTCTTACATCAGTATCAATCAGCGCCATCTCGGCAGCTTCATAGTAATATTTATCATGCATATAGTGAATCAGGTTCAAGGTATTCACATAGAGGGAAGCCAGCCAGTCCATCATCACGTCATACTTCTTCATAACTTCATCATAGTTCAGATATTCGGAGGTAATAGGTGCATAGGCGGGCGCAACCTGTGCCTTGGTTTTTTCATCTACGCCGCCGTTAATAGCGTACAGCAGACACTTAGCCAAGTTTGCGCGGGCGCCAAAGAACTGAATTTCTTTACCGGTCTGGGTGGCGGAAACACAGCAGCAAATGGAATAGTCATCGCCCCATACAGGACGCATAACGTCATCATTCTCATACTGAATCGAACTGGTTTCGATGGAAATATATGCAGCATACTTTTTGAAATTTTCGGGCAGACGCTCGGAGTAAAGTACGGTCAGGTTGGGTTCGGGAGAAGGCCCCATATTTTCCAGTGTGTGCAGGAAGCGGAAATCCGTTTTAGTGACCATGGAACGACCGTCCATGCCAAGACCTGCTACTTCAAGGGTTGCCCATACGGGGTCACCGGAGAAGAGCTGATTATAGGAAGGAATGCGGGCAAATTTCACCATGCGGCATTTCATAACCAGATGGTCGATCAGTTCCTGTGCCTCGGATTCAGTAAGAATACCTGCGTCAATATCTCTCTTAATATAAATATCAAGGAAAGTAGACACACGGCCTACGGACATAGCGGCGCCGTTTTGAGTCTTAATAGCCGCAAGATAACCAAAATAAAGCCACTGAACCGCTTCTTTGGCATTTGAAGCAGGCTTAGAAATATCATAGCCATAGCTTGCAGCCATTTCTTTCATCTGAGCCAGCGCATTGTACTGCATAGTAATTTCTTCACGTAGGCGGATAATGTCATCGGTCATAGTGCCGTTGCCGCAGTTTGCGTAATCTTCTTTTTTCTTTGCCATGAGAAAATCAATACCGTATAGGGCTACTCGACGGTAATCACCTACGATACGTCCGCGGCCGTAGGTATCGGGCAGACCGGTGATGATCTTATTCTTCCGCGCGGCTCTGATTTCAGGGGTATAAGCGTCAAATACGCCCTGATTATGGGTTTTGTGATAATCTGTAAAGATCTTGTGCAGTTCTGCAGAGGGAGTATAACCATAGGTAGTGCAGGCTTCCTCTGCCATCTTAATGCCGCCGAAGGGCATAAACGCACGCTTCAGGGGCTTGTCGGTCTGAAGACCGACGACCTTTTCAAGGTCCTTATATTCTTCGCTGATATAACCGGGCGCATGTGAAGTGATCGTGGATACAATATCGGTATCCATGTCGAGAACGCCGCCTTTTGCACGTTCCTCCTTCTGAAGTCTTTTCAAAGTGCCCCAGAGTTTATCAGTTGCTTCAGTAGGTTCTGCGAGAAAAGAAGCATCTCCGTCATAGGGGGTGTAGTTGTTCTGGATAAAATCACGGGTGTTAATCTCGTCCTTCCAGATTTTACCTTTGAAGCCTTTCCACTGTTCGAATGCTGCCATTTTATCATACTCCTTTTTGTCCGAGGGCTGTCTTAATACAGTCTTCGGTAATAGAGTCGGTGACGCACCCGGCGCCGTTTTTCAAATAACGTCGGACGGGGGTTTTTCCACCGCTCCTTTTAGCGCCATAAGTATAGCACATTTTTTATCGATTGTCAAGGCGTGACTGCTGCAATTCACAAAAAAATAACAGTTTTTATGGCGATTTTTTGGGTGATTCAAAGATTCGACCGAAATTCATTCTGCTCTGACAGATGAATTGAAAAAATAATGCTATTGCCCTGCTTAGCTGAATTAATATGAAAATCGATAAAAATCACCCGAAGTGCATTTTCAGCAATGCGCTTCGGGCAATTCGCGTGAGAGCAAATTACAGTCGTTGAAGGAATATTCAGGAAAAAGATACCTTCCGGTCCACTGAATCAAGCTTGCTGTCCTTCAGAAAGACTCGCGGAACTCGGGGGTTGATATTACAGACCAACTCATATCCAATGGTACCTATCATTTGCGCCAAGGTGTCGGGAGAGATCGTCCGATCACCGTCCTGACCGAAAAGCGTGGCAATATCGCCGCTCTGTACGCAAGGAAGCTCAGTGACATCTGCCATACACTGATCCATACAGATGCGTCCGATGAGAGGTGCTTCTTTTCCGTTAATCAGTACCTTTCCTTTGCCTGAGAGCAAGCGGGGAAAGCCGTCCGCATAGCCTACCGATAAAGTGGCAACCTTGGTTTCGCGGTCAGTGATATAGGTACAGCCGTAGCTGACAGGTGTACCGGCAGGCAGGGTAGCCACATGCACCACATGTGTGCGCAGACTCATGACCGGCCGGATGCCGCCTATTTTAGACAGATCAGTTTCAAAGGAAGGCAGCATACCGTATAAAATAATGCCTTCTCTCGCCATTTCGAATTCACACGCAAGATCGACAATGCCGGCGCTGTTTTGAATATGGCGCAAGGGAATGCGAATACCTGCTTCTGTCAACCTGTCATAAAAGCGGTTGAAGCGTTCAAGCTGCATCAGTGTATAGCGCTTGTCTGTCGAGTCAGCGGCGGCAAAATGACTGAAAATTCCTTCCAAATCAAGCATAGGCAGCGCAGCAATTTGTTTGATCTGTTTTATAGCCTCATCAGTGCAGGCGAAACCGATCCGACTCATACCGGTATCTACCGCGATGTGCAGTTTGGCAGGCTTGCCTGCTGCTTTGGCTGTTTCTGAGAGCAGCTCAGCTTCTGCCAGACTGTCTACGGTTGCTGTAATATCATAGCGCGCCAAAAGCGGGAAATCGGAAACGGGGACGTGACCGAGAATAAGAATAGGCGTGGTGATACCGGCATGACGAAGCTCCAGTGCCTCGTCGGTAAAAGCGACTGCGAAATAATCTGCCTCGTTTTCCAGCAGTTTTCCAATTCGAATGGCGCCATGACCGTATGCGTTGGCTTTTAGAACGGCTAACAGCTTGGTTTTATGGGGAAGGCGGGCCTTGGCGGCCCGAAAATTATATAAAATTGCATCTAAATCTATTTCAGCCCATGTGCGGAGCTGGTCTGTCAGTTTTTTCATGGAAAATCGCCCTTGTCTATTAGTAGAATTAGTAAGGAATGTTTTATTTATAGTTAAAGCATGGGAAAAATCGGCGGCGAGCGAAGATTTTTCCGGAAGACGTCTGGCTGTGTTCGCAGTGAGTTTAAGACGCGGTGAAAAAGAAAGGCATGGGAAAAATCGGCGCGCGAGCGAAGATTTTTCCAGAAGACGTCTGGCTGTGTTCGCAGTGAGTTTAAGACGCGGTGAAAAAGAAAGGCATGGGAAAAATCGGCGCGCGAGCGAAGATTTTTCCAGAAGACGTCTGGCTGTGTTCGCAGTGAGTTTAAGACGTCTTCATTATAGCATGAATTGCGATTAGTGTCAATTGATTTGAGGCTTTTTCGAAAAAGATCACCGGACGTTTTTACATAGGAAAACGTCCGGCGTCAATCATGTAGTTTGTTTTACCAGCCCGGGTATTCATCCAGTGAACGGAATTCGTAGCCGTTAGCACGCGCATAGTCAATAATATCTGCTAATGCGTCCGCGTTGCTTTGCGATACGGCATGGAGCAGAATCACAGCGCCGGGATGCAGACGGGAGGTTATCGTATCATAGGTTGTTTTCACGCTGGGCTGATTGGCGGTATCCCAATCAGCATGAGCGATTGACCAGAAAATAGACCGAAAGCCTACTGAATCCACCAAATCAAGCGCTTCCTCCGAATACGCGCCTGTGGGGAAACGGAAATAAGGAGAAGTGTACCCGAAATTTACCCTCAGATAGTTGTCAACGCCGAGAATTTCACTCGCCATTCGCTCTTTGCTTTTCTCCGGCATAATCGGGTGAGTGGTGCTGTGATTGCCTACGATGTGTCCTTCGTTAATCATTCGTACGACAAACTGAGGAGCAGTTTTCAAATAGTCCATTGTGCAGAAAAAAGCGGCGGGGACGTTCTTCTCTTTTAATGTATCCAAAATATTGCCAGTCAGGTTCTGATATTCATATCCGCAGTCAAAAGTAAGGTAAAGTACTTTAGAGGCGGAGATGGTGTCCAGTGTTAACGCCGCATGCTGGTGACTGTCAAAATAGATCTGATGGTTTACTGAAATTGCATGTGGCTTTCCGTCTTTTGCTACCCCGAAAGAATAATTGGTCTTTTCATCGGAAAGTCCCGCTTTGTTATCAGGATCCTTTACTGTAAAGGAAATAGCGGGCAGGGGAGCCAGACCGGTATATGTTTCCCCCTCTTTTACCGTTTTTACTTCGGCGGTAACGATAATGGAGCCGGAGGGAACGGGCGGCTGGGTGGTTGCCGGCGGAGCGGTTACAATGGGGTTTGCGGTTGTTACCGCCGGGTTGGCTGTAGTGATAGGGGGAGAGGTAGGCGTTGGATTGGGCTTAGCAGTTGTATGGGGAGGTAAAGGCTCATCAGAAGTGACCGAAGGAATTTCTTCTGTCGGGCCATTCGAGTTGGTAGAAGGGGCGGAAGTGTCTGTTG
>CAZMTU010000036.1:0-11172 GCA_964569225.1 uncultured Lachnospiraceae bacterium
CTTATAATGATACCGTAACATACAGGCAGCTTTACGAAATGATGCCCGCTGATAAAACGGGACTTGACAGTATTAATTGGGCGCTTGGCGCTAATCCCGTTTTTAACCTTGTCAATGCCTGCCTGCGCGGCTTGGGCGTATCCACGCAGAGCTTCCTGATGCTTTATGCCGTTGTGACGATTTGCATCTATTTGTGGTTTATTCGTAAATATTCGGAAGATATTTGGTTTTCGGTCTTTCTATTTTTTGTCATGGGGTGTTTTACTTTTACCATGGCAGCAATTAAACAGTGTGTAGCGGTTGCCTTGTGTCTGATTGCCGCTGACCGGGCTATTAACCGAAAATGGGTTCCGTTTGTGCTTTGGATATTGCTTGCCTGTACCTTCCACCCCTATGCGTTGATGTATTTGGCGGTTCCGCTGTTGATGTTTAAGCCATGGACCAAGTATACGTATTGGATGCTGGCATTATTTGCCGTGGCAGGCGCCGGGTTAGAAATGCTGCTGGGGACAGTTGTGGATATTACAACCATGATGGGCGAGGAATACGACATGACTTCCTTCAGCGGTGAGGGAGTAAATGGCTTTCGTTTGGCTGTAATATGGGTTCCCGTTATCATTTCCTTTATCGTGCGCAGATTTTTTATAGAAGAAAATGACCGTGCGGGCAATCTGCTGATCAATCTGACCATGCTGAATGCGGAGATTATGTTTGTCGCGCTTTTTGGTACAGCCAATTACTTCGGACGGCTGGCGAATTATTTTTTGATTTTTCAAACGGTTTCGCTTCCGCTGCTGCTTCGGTATTTTACTAAGGATACCAAAAGACTCATAAAAATTGCCGCTGTGGTTTGCTATCTGCTCTATTTTGTTTACGCAAACGCGATTAATATGCCGTTTGATATGAATTTCAGCAGAATCAGCTTTTGGGAATATCTTAAAACAGCCTTTTGATGGGAAAGGAAAAGCAATACATGAAAGTGCTTCAGGTTGTAACGAAAATGGATCGCGGCGGATTAGAGACTATGCTGATGAATTACTATCGGCATATTGACCGTAATTTGATCCAATTTGATTTTTTGGTACATAGACTTGAAAAGGCGGATTATGATGATGAAATTACATCGCTTGGAGGAACCATCTATCGGTTGCCTAAATTGAATCCGATTTCTCCCGCCTACTACAGGGCACTGAATGATTTTTTCGCGTCTCATTCGTATAATATTGTTCATTCTCATTTAGACTGTATGAGTGTTTATCCCCTTTATGCCGCCCGAAAAGCGGGGGTGCCTGTGCGGATTGCGCATGCGCACACTACTGGGCAGGATAAAAATTGGAAATATCCAATCAAACGGTTTTCTAACAAATTAGTGGGACGGTGTGCGACCGATTATTTCGCCTGCTCTGCCGCTGCCGGCGCTTGGATGTTCCCGAATCGCCAAGCTGCCGTGTTACCCAATGCCATTGATACCAATCAATATATATTCTCTGAAGTGATTCGGCAATCTGTGCGTGATGAGTTTGGAATTAAGGAGGGCAGTTTAGTTATCGGACATGTCGGACGTTTTCATATGCCCAAAAATCATTCGTTTTTAGTCGATATTTTTGCTGAGATTGTAAAAATGAATCCTGATGCAAAGCTGCTTTTGGTAGGTGGGGGCTATGGAGTTGCAGCAATATATGAAAAGGCAAAGGCGCTGGGGCTTTCTGAAAAAGTGATTTTTGCCGGTATTCGCTCTGATGTGAACCGTTTGCTGCAAGCTATGGATATATTTGTTTTTCCGTCTCTGTACGAAGGCTTGCCGGTGACATTGGTTGAAGCGCAGGCGGCTGGGCTGCCTTGCGTAATTTCCGATAAGGTGCCGACCGAGTGCGTTCTAACAGATGATCTTGTAACCGTCCGAAAGTTATCCGATCCGGCAGAGTATTGGGCAGCACATATTTTATCCCGAATCCCAATGAGACGAACAGACCGCAGTTCAGAAATTTCGTCGCGCGGATACGATATTGTATGTTCGGCTAAGTGGTTGGAGGCGTTTTATGCCCGAAAAAACGAAAATTGAATCTAAAAAAATACTTACTGTTTTTACACCTGCATATAATCGCGCGTATACACTTGTCCGTACCTATGAATCTATGCTGAATCAAGTATGTAAAGAGTTTATTTGGCTTATTATAGATGACGGATCAACCGATCAAACGGCTGAACTTGTAAAAGAGTGGCAGGGTCGTGATAATGGCTTCGCGATTCGCTATATTTATAAGGAAAATGGCGGAATGCACACTGCCCATAATGCCGCATATGAAGCCATTGATACGGAGTTGAATGTTTGTATTGACTCTGATGACTGCTTGGCACCTGGCGCGGTTGAAAAGATTTTACAAAAGTGGCAGGAAATTGAGGAAAAAAACTATGCTGGGATAATTGGACTTGACGCTGATTTGAAAGGAAATATTATCGGAACGAGCTTCCCTAAGGACCTGTCTGAAACTACGCTTTCAGGTTATTATGCTGCTGGCGGTACGGGTGACAAAAAGTTAGTATACCGAACGGATGTAATCAAGCGGTATCCCCCTTACCCGGTTTTTGAAGGGGAAAAGTATGTCGCTTTGGCTTACAAATACCGTTTAATCGACCAGGATTACAAATTGGCCGTTCTGAACGAAGTGCTATGCAATGTGGAATATCAGCCGGACGGATCCAGCGGCACCATGTGGAAACAGTATTTGAGAAACCCAAAGGGGTTTGCTTTTTGGAGAAAGGTGTGTATGCAGTACCCGACATCGAAGAAACGAATGGTCATTGACTGTATTCATTATTGTTCAAGCAGCATGTTGGCTAAAAATCGCCATTATATCTCTGAATCGCCCAAAAAACTGTTGGCATTTTTTTGCAGTCCTCTTGGTTGGCTTCTTACCTATTTTATAAAAAGAAAGCAAGGAAGTGATCGTTCATGATACCCAAAGTCATTCATTACTGCTGGTTTGGCAGAGGCAAAAAGCCAAAACTTGCCCAAAAGTGTATTGCCAGCTGGAGAAAGTATTGCCCAGACTATGAAATCATCGAGTGGAACGAGGACAACTTTGATGTTAATATGAATGACTACACCCGAATGTGCTATGGACAGAAAAAGTATGCCTTTCTTAGTGATTATGCTCGGTTATTTGTTGTTGCGGAGCATGGTGGAATTTACTTTGATACCGATGTAGAATTGTTGAAGTCGCCGGACTTCTTATTGGCACATGAAGCGTTTTTTGGCTTCGAAACGCCGGCGTATGTGGCAAGCGGTCTTGGATTTGGTTCTGTTGCCCATGGGACTGCAATTAAAGCAATGTTAGCTGAATATGACCAACTTCTGGACGGTCAGCATGGTACGGTTGGCTGTCCGCGTTTGAATACAAGCGCGCTGATTAAGTTAGGGCTTCAGCTAAATGGTGCATATCAAAATATAGCCGGAGCCATTATTTTACCTATAGATTATCTGAATCCATATGAAAGTGCTACAGGATGTCTAAACAAAACGTTAAATACTATTTCCATTCATTGGTATTTTGCGGCATGGATGAGTCGGAAGCAAAAATTGCGCAGTACAATTATGCGGCCTCTTCACCGTATCTTTGGTGTGGATGCATTTAAAAGGTTTCGAAAATGAAAAAGAAGATTTTGATCGTTTCCCATGCGTTAGAGCTGGGCGGCGCGGAGAGAAGCTTGATCGGGCTGTTGGATGTCATTGATCCTGAATTATATGATGTGGATTTGTTTCTCCTACGCCACGAAGGAGAACTGATGGCGGCAATTCCATCCTATGTGAACCTGCTGCAGGAGGCATCGTCTTATACAGTGCTTGCCAGACCTATGCGGACTACTTTAAAAGAGGGGCATTTTTGGCTGACAGCGACAAGACTTGTCGGAAAGCTGGCTGCCAAAAGGTATGCAAAACGGCATGCATTTACTGACAGCGGTGTTTCCCTTGAATACAGTCACAAATTTACTTGTCCCTTTATGCCCAAAATCCAGCCGGATATTGAATATGATCTGGCGATCAGCTTTCTAACGCCCCATTATTTTGCAACTAAAAAGGTTCTCGCCAAAAGAAAGATCGCTTGGATTCATACCGACTATTCTCAAGTACAGGTGAATATTTCGTCGGAAACTGCTATGTGGGGGACTTTTGATTTTATAGTGTCCATTTCGGCAGCGGTAACAGACAGTTTTGTAAAGGTATTTCCGACTCTCCAAAACAAAATTGTTATGATTCAGAATATTTTGTCTGAGCAATTGATTCATCAGCAGGCAAATGAGTTTTCCGTAAAATCGGAAATGCCGGAAGATAGCCGTATCCGTCTTTTGTCCATAGGTCGCTATTGTACCGCTAAAAATTTTGACAATGTGCCGGACATTTGCGCGCGACTGATTCAGGCGGGAATAAATGTGAAATGGTATATTATTGGATATGGCGGCGATGAGAAACTGATTCGGCAGAGAATCACGGATGCGCACATAGAAAATTATGTAATTCTTCTTGGCAAAAGAGAAAATCCCTATCCCTATATTGCTGCCTGTGATTTGTATGTACAGCCCAGTCGGTATGAGGGAAACTGTGTTACCGTTCGGGAAGCCCAAATGCTTGGCAAACCGGTAGTCATTACCCGCTATGCTACCTCTGCCAGTCAATTAGAGGACGGTGTGGACGGTGTGATTGTGCCGATGGATAATGAAGAGTGCGCGGTGGGAATTGCGGCACTGTTGCGAAATCCGGAAAAAATGCGGAAGTTATCAGAAAATTGCAAAGCACGGGATTATTCCAACGCGCAGGAAGTTGAGAAGCTATATAAGCTCATGGAGGACTGATATGCCCCAAATCAGTGTGATTGTTCCCGTCTACAACGCCGAAAAATACCTTTCCGAATGCGTGGACAGCATTCTTGCGCAGACCATACAGGATTTGGAATGTATTTTGGTGGATGACGGTTCTACAGATTCTTCCCCTGCCATATGCGACGCATATGCAGAGATGGATCGCAGAATCAAGGTGATTCATAAGCCCAATGGCCGCGCGGCGTCCGCCAGAAATGCGGGTATGAAGGCAGCGCAGGGGGAGTACATTGCTTTTGTGGATTCGGACGATTGGATTGCCCCGGATATGTACGAATCAATGCTGTCTGCTGGCGCAGATGTCAGCCTATGTGATTATGTGCGGTTTCAAGGCGATCGGGAATTTCCTTTTACACAGCCCCATATCAGGGAAGGGTTCTATAACAAGGAGCAGATTAGAAGGGAAGTCTATCCCTATTTAGTGATGGACGGTGTGGAGTTTCCAATCACGATTTCTAACTGGGCGCTGCTTATCAAACGAAAGATAGTCGTTGAGAATGATTTGTCCTATTGTGAGGATATTTTAATCAGTGAGGACGCGCCGTTTGGCTCAGAGGTTCTTTACTGTGCCCACTCTTTCGCTTACTTGAAGGGAAAGCAGTTCTATCATTACCGCATGACAGAAGGATCCGCATCCAAAACACATAAACTGTGGTGGTGGAATAGCTTTTTGAGAATTAATGAAGAAACAGAAGCTTTTTTTGAAAAATGTACCGATTATGATTTTACTCAGCAAATAAAATCTAATATGTTTTATCTCGCAAGGGCAGAGATCTATTATATTTTGGAGGAGCATTCCCTTTCCCGAAAAGAACAGAACGAAAAGGTTCGTGCTGTTATGGACCATCCCCGCGTTGTAAGAATGATGAAGGGATATGATATCACAGGACTTCCGCTGTCATTTAAAGCGATGTACTGGTCGATCCGATATCAATCCGTTGCAGGGCGGAGATTGATTAGTTATTTCTCCAAAATTACGTCAATTATAAAAAGACGTTGATTTTTTAATCGGAGGTACGGAAATGAACACCTTTCCCTTAATTTCTGTAATTATTCCAGTATATAATGTTAAAAAATATCTACAGCGTTGCTTGGACAGTGTCATTGAACAGACATATCAGAATTTGGAGGTAATTCTGATCGATGACGGGAGCACCGATCATTCCGGAAAAATCTGCAAGGAGTATGCTAAGAAGGATGTACGCATACATGTGATCTCTCAGAAAAATCAGGGAGTTGGTGCTGCTCGAAATAAGGGGCTCGACACTGCGAAGGGAGAGTATATTACCTTTGTTGATAGTGATGATTTTATTAGCAAAGATATGATAGAAACAATGTACGGCGAATTGATTAGATTGAATGTCACATATATAGGTTGTGGCTATAACCATTTGGATTCAAAGGGGAATATATTGGGTTCGTATACTGTAAACGAAATAACCACGTATTCAGGCATTCAGGCATTGCAAAGACATTACATGATTTCAGAGAAAAAAGAAAATTTTATCCTTGTATGGGGAAAGTTATTTAGGCGAGAACTATTTCATTGTCTCAGATTCTCGTCCGAATTGTTTTTTGAAGATATGCATTTAATGCCATATATTCTTCAAAAATGCAATAAAATTGCATTTGTCCCATATATTGGATATAACTATCAAAAAAATGGGAATAGTATAACAAATAAGCAAGATAATGCTCATATAGCTTGCCTATACAAAGATTCATTTCTTATTTGGAAAAATCATCTTGAATTGTATAGACGCAACGGATGGAGTGACCTGGTTACCGCAGTAAAATGTGCATGTGTAAATAAAGTTATCGCTCATGGCATATCCAATTCAATCCCTAAAGAGATGTATCAAGAATCTGTTGTTTTGCTTCGCCGATATACTATTACCTTATTGTTTTCACATATTCCTTTGAAGCAGAAAACGTACTATATGTTGTTTTGTCTTATTGGTGCAAAAGGATATCGGAAACTGCGAACTATATGCCATACGTCTGATACACGCTAAAGTATGGATTATAAAAATGAGGCTTAACTATGACAGTAAGTATAATAGTACCCGTATATAATAAAGAACGATATATTTGCAGTACCTTACATACGATTGCCAATCAGTCTTTCCCTGATTTTGAGTGTCTTATAATAGACGATGGGTCTACTGATGACACCGGTAGAATTTGCGATAAATTTGCTGAATCCGACAGTCGCTTTCGTGTCCTCCATATTCAAAACGGGGGTGTATCTCATGCGCGCAATGTCGGGCTGGATCAAGCTGCGGGAATCTATGTTACCTTTGTTGATGGTGATGATGGTCTGCATCCTGACTATCTTGCAAATCTGTATTCCTGCATTGCGAAGAACAATGTGGATTTGGTCATTGGATGCGTAGAAAAAATTTGGACTGAATCTGATTTGCGAAAATCTGTCCTCGCACCATATTATGGAATTGTACAGAAATCCGAGATACTTGCAAATTTTGCGGAAGTGCAGAAAACAACGGGTCTATATGGTTACTGTTCAGCAAAGTTATTTCGCAAGGAACTGTCTAACGGTATACGTTTTGATGAGACGCTATGTCTAGCAGAAGATCTAGACTATTATTTAAGGCTATTCCCGCGAGTACAGACGATCTACTTTGATGATAAGCCATACTATTACTATCTGCAAGCCACCGAGAATTCATCTGCACTGACGCCTGGCGACATGATTGATTATATGGCACAATTACGGATTAATTTACATTATCGGGGTTTTCTGAAACAGATGAGTGTTTACACGGGACAAAATCAGAAAATTCTCGAAGAAATCATCAGTAATTACCTATATTTTTCCATGTTTCACTGCCCTATGGGACAGTTTTCAGAAAGATTCGCACAGCTCCGTGTCATATGCAAAAGAGAGAGGCTCGTCCCGCATGGAAATCAGGCTCTGCAGAAATGGTTGTTGTTTTGGCTTCGAAAAGATATTTGTTTTATACCGAAATGTACGATGAAATTATACCGCTTAGCAAGAGATTTATTGAGATAAGGAGAGAACATATGCCTAAATTTACTGTATTTACGCCTACTTACAATAGAGCATATATTCTTCCGAATCTTTATTATTCTTTATGCCGACAAACATGTAAAGATTTCGAATGGTTAATTGTAGATGATGGCTCTACGGATGAGACTGAATTTTTAGTTGCAGGTTGGATCAATAGCAAGTCATCATTTTCAATTCGCTATTTTAAAAAGGAAAATGGTGGAAAACCACGTGCGATTAATTATGGCATTCAATTTGCGCATACTCCTTATTTTTTTATGATTGATTCTGACGATTTTCTTCTACCGGATGCCATTGAAAAAATGAATTGTTGGGTTAAGGATATTGATGATCAAGATGATTTTATTGGTATTGGCGCGGCTAGAGGTTATTTAGATGGTTCCTATTTGAAAGGTTTTCCGCCAAAAGTAAACTCATGCGGCTTTGTAGACGCGACAAATTTGGAACGCGGCTTATATGATCTTGATGCGGATATGTGTGAGGCATATAAGACATCCGCGTTTAAAAAATTTCCAATGGCTGAATGGCCAGGCGAGAAATTCGCGCCTGAGCAGATTGCACTTAATGAGATTGCGCTCGCTGGATACAAACTCCGATGGCACAAAGATATTATTTATGTTTGCGAATACCGGGATGATGGCTTGACAAAAGGCAGTAAACGATTGGAAAAACAAAATCCGATGGGATATGCAATGATGTATAATCACATGCTTAAATACAGTCTATCCTCTAAATGTAAGTTCAATGCTGCCTGTCAACATATTGCATTGTCGATCTATGGGAAGCATCCCGCGTATATTTTTAGGTCAAATGCAAAGGTGTATACAGCTTTAGCTTTTCCTCTTGGTGTACTTCTTTCCTTCCGAAGATATTTACAGTACAAGAAAGTGTTGAATAATGATTAGCGTAATCATTCCTATATACAATGTTTCAAAAATATTTGTGAAGCTGATAGAATGCCTAACACATCAAACAGAACAACTTTTTGAAGTGATTATGGTTGATGATGGAAGCACAGACGATTCCGCTGATATTTGCCAACGAATTGCAAGGCAGGATTCTCGTTTTCATTATATTTGTCAAAAAAAAGCTGGCGTATCTGTAGCGAGGAATCGAGGACTTTGGGAAGCAACAGGGGAATTTATTGCATTTTTAGACGCTGATGACGCTATTCCGCCCAACTATCTGCATGAGCTCCTTTGTGCTTGCCAAAATGCAGATATTGCGGTATGTGATGTTGCAGTTAAAGAAAGTGAAACCGAAGTCAAGCGTTTTACATGCACTCCGTGTCTGTTGACTCAGACCGAGGCGCTGAACGCGCTGCTTATCAGACAGACGATCAATTCAGGTCCATGCGCTAAGTTGTTTCGTCGAAAACTCATTGATGGTCTTGAATTTCCTCCGTTAAGAGCCTATGAGGACATATTATTTGTGAAAGAAGCCTTTTTAAAAGCACAGAATATCGCTGTGACGAATCAAACGGAATATATGTATATTCAAAATCCGCAAGGCGCTATGAGTAGTTTTGTGAAAAGCCCATCGCTGGATATTATCAAAGCAACCGATGAATTACTGAACTTTATCCATGTGCGCGGAGATTTGGATCCCCGGACATTTTATATTACAGCATCTCATTTGATGCAGTGTGTTCAGCCGCTTATGGATAAACCCATAGAGTATAGCAATGAATTAATTATGGGTGCTCGGCAATTATATCGCAAGTATAAAATACAGATATTGTGTTGTTCAGCATTTTCGTGGAAAGAAAAAATAGTTTATTTGGCTTTTGCGTACGGTTGGCGATATAAAAACAAACGCTTGATTCGGATTGGAGATTAAGTATGTCAAAGGTAGTTCTATATGCACACGGCGGAAGCGGTAATCATGGTTGTGAGGCAATTGTTCGGGCAACAAGAAAAATGCTGGGTGAGCAAGCGCTTGTATTGATTTCTTCCCAGCCAGATGAGGATCACCGGTATGGTATTGATAAGCTGTGTACCGTGATTCCCGATCGTGATTCTCGTCTGAATCGGTTTTCCATAGATTTCTGTAAGGCGTATGCGGCTTTAAAGCTGAAAAAAGATTTTATTCCTATGGAAAAACTGAACTATAAGTGTGCGTTTTCTAATATTTTTCCGGGCGATATTGCCATGTCTATCGGTGGCGATAATTACTGCTATTCCGACGCATATAAATATACGATGTTTCACGAGATGGCCAAAAGTAGAGGCGCAAAAACGGTATTATGGGGATGCTCTGTAGAACCTAATATTGTCCAAAGACCTGAGATTGCCAAAGATCTTGCTAATTACGATTTGATTACCGCTAGGGAAACTATTTCATATAAGGCGTTAAAGCAGGTGAATCCTCACACTGTGTTAGTTTCAGATCCTGCATTCTGTTTGGAAGCGGTTTTCCTTCCCTTGCCGAATGGCTTTATCGAGGGGAATACTGTTGGAATCAATATTAGCCCTATGATAATGAAAAAAGAGGCTATATCCGGAATTGTTATGGATAATTACCGCTATTTGATTCGGTATATCCTTAATCAGACCGATATGTCTATTGCGTTGATACCTCATGTAATATGGGAGAACAATGATGATCGAATACCACTTCACGCGCTATATGATACCTTTAAAAGCAGTGGTCGGGTCGTTATGATAGGCGATTACACTTGCGAAGAACTAAAAGGGTTTATTTCCAGATGCAGCTTTTTTGTAGGAGCGCGTACCCATGCCACCATTGCGGCTTATTCTTCCTGCGTTCCTACACTGACGGTTGGATATTCTGTCAAAGCGAAAGGAATCGCGAGAGATTTATTTGGTACGGAGGAAGGGTATGTTTTGCCAGTGCAGGGGTTGTATCAATCGGAGCAATTAATGCGAGCATTTCAAAGCTTGTACGCAAATCGACGCATGATTGCAAATGAATTATGTAAAAAGATGCCGGTATATTTATCTGACGCTTCTAGGACGGGAAAAGCGATTAATCAACTTTTTTAAATGAAATGGAGTAAAATTACGATATGATGATTCATAGAAAAAAGGATGCCCGATTTATTATAGATGTGGTAAGTTTTATGGCGCTGTTGTACGGAACTACGATTTTTGTGCATCTCAATGGAGACGATTTTATGTATGGCTCCTTTGCGCATAATGGTATTTTGCAAAACATCTGGTCCTATTATTATACAGGGAATGGACGGTTTTGGATCAATATTTTAGATTCTGCACTACTTTGGT
>CAZMTU010000036.1:11182-20430 GCA_964569225.1 uncultured Lachnospiraceae bacterium
TGACCGGCATCTCTATATTTTTATAACACCGTGGATTGAACTGGCTTTTGTATGGCTGATTGCAAAAAATGTGCAATACATTCAGGGTGGAAAGCCAAATAGGGAGCAAGAGCACATACTTGTTCGCATCTGTATGGTTCTTTACGCATGCATGGATGTGTTATGCTTGAGAGAAACTGTTTTTTGGATTACCGGCATGATGAATTATTTGTTCCCCGCAACTGTGTTCTTACTGGCGTATTATCTCTTCCAAAAGGCACGGCGAGGAGAATTGCATGGGTGGAGACTTGGGGTCTACTTGGTAATTTGTTTTTTTGCCTCCTCTAGCGTGGAACAGTTCGCACTGATGTTTGTAGGTGTGATGACGCTATACCACATTCATGATTTATTCGTAAAAATGCGAATCCATCGTCAGCAGTTAATTGCTTATACTTGCTCGATTGCTGCGCTAGCAATACTTATTTTTGCACCCGGAAATTTTGTGAAGGTAGATACGCAGGCAGGATCAATACCATTTATTGATAATTTATGGACGCTTGTCTATCAAAATACATTTAGCTCTGTTGCGTTCCCGTTTGTCATTGCATTATCTGTTTTGGCGACAAGATTTATTTTTGCATCTGGAAATAGAAAAGCATTTATAATCTCAGTTATTGCGAATTGCTTCATGATTGCGGTGAAAATTATTCCGCAATTAGAGAAAGCTATATTGGTTTGCGTGTTTATGCTCTTCCTCATCGCACAGTTATTATATATTATATATCAGAGCGATACCAAAATCAGGTTTCCGCTTTTTGTGCTTAGTTTTGTCGGTCTTGGTTCGCAAATTATGCTTCTGATCTCCCTAATTTATGGATTCCGCTTTTTGTGCTTAGTTTTGTCGGTCTTGGTTCGCAAATTATGCTTCTGATCTCCCTAATTTATGGATTCCGCTGTATGTTCAGTATGTATATGGTCTATATGTTACTGCTCGGATGCTTGCTATATAGGATGGACAAGGCAGATTGCTTGATTATTCTTGGAACGGGCATTACGGCGGCAATACATCCTCTGCTTACATTGGTTTTGTGGGTAGGGATACTTCTTTGGTATTTCTGGAGACGAGCGTTGCCATCCGTCAAAGGATTATCTGGGGTAGTGCGTGTATGTGTGGTCGCATCCCTACTATCATTGTGCATTGGGTATGGCTTAAACCATGCCACCTATCAAAATAATTATATTTCAACCCAATATTCCTCCGATATTATTACCATCAAAGCTGTCCCTTACGAAAATTATTCCTGGTATTCAACGCCATTTAGCGAATTTCATGAAAACTATTATCGGATTTATTATGGATTGGAGGATCAAATTATCCAGTATGAGTTACTGGAAGAATCGCAGTGAACCGATTTATGTGTCGGTTAAGAATGTTATTACAAAAATACTGAGAAGAGATTATCGAGATGTATAGGCTATGGGAACAAGGGTATAAAATTGTTGAAAGATAAAAAATGACCATAGAAATGAGAACGTTTTCCATGAGCGGGCGGCAAAGATTTTATTTCTTTGGCTCAAAAAATACTCGGAAATGGCAATAGAGGGTTTCAAAATTGTAATCCTAATTCTGCTTTTTCCAGTAGTATTATCATGATAAGCCTTGGAACAATCGGCTATTATATTGCTAAAATTTATGAAGAGATTAAAACAAGGTCGAGGTACATTATTTTGTCCTCGTGTGGTTATAAAAGAGACTCGTTATTTGAGTCAGAAGGTAGAGTATTGAAACCAAATCAAATAAAAACAGGGGCACTAATCTCCTATCTTAATCTACTGATTGGTAATATTATCCCGTTTATCTATACTCCCATTATGCTGCGGCTGCTGGGGCAGGCAGAATATGGCTTGTATGGCATTGCCCAATCCATTATGGGATATATTGGTTTGCTCAACTTTGGGATTGGCGGAACAATTGTCCGGTATCTCGCCAAGTATCGGGCAGAAGGAAATAAGAAGCAGGAAGAACGCGTTGCCGGTTTATTTATCAAAATCTATTCCGTGATCTGCTGTCTAATTTTAGTCGCGGGGTGCCTTTTTGCAGCTAATATTCAGGTATACAGCCGTTCTTTGACCGCTAACGAGGTGGATATTCTGCGGGTATTGGTTATTCTTATGACCGTTAATACAGCCGTATTTCTGCCCTTCAGTGTGTTCAGTTCTATCGTTTTGGCACACGAGCGTTACATTTTCAACAAGGTGTTGGGGATGCTTTCCGGCATTGCAGCGCCGTTTCTGAATCTTGCGCTTCTATATTGCGGCTTTGGCTCTGTGGGGCTGATAGTGTCTTCTACAATTTTGAATTTTATTACTTATAGCATTTACACGGTGTATGCAGTTAAGAAGCTACAGATTCGCCCTAACTTTCAAAAAGCGGAAGCGGGTCTTTTGGGGGAGATCCTGAAGTTCTCTTTCTTTGTGTTTTTGGCCAGCATGGTAGACATTCTTTATTGGTCTACGGACAAGCTGATTATCGGTTGGGCTATTGGTTCTGTGGCAACGGCTGTCTACAATGTCGGCGCGTCTTTCAACAATTATGTAACCGGTCTGTCTACTGCGCTCAGCGGACTTTTGGTTCCGCGGCTAACGGAAATGGCAATTAAGGATGCGCCCAAAGAACAATTTACGGAAATTTTTATTAAGGTCGGTCGCCTGCAATTTATCATCATTTCCTTCATCGTTTCCGCATTTGTAGCTTTTGGACGTCAGTTTATTGCTTTGTGGGCAGGCGCGGATTATGGAGATGCGTATTACATCGCATTGCTTACCATGATTCCTGTGACGATCCCGCTAATTCAGAATACAGGATTGAATATCCTGTATGCACTGAATAAACATAAATTCCGATCGATTGTTTACACCTGTATAGCGGTGCTCAATGCGGTGCTGACCTTTTGGTGGGTAGAGAGTTACGGTATTATCGGCGCGGCTGTTGCCACTTGTGTTGCTTATATTCTTGGGAATATTCTAATCATTAACTGGTACTATTATAAACACATTGGTCTGAATATCCCGCTATTTTGGAAAAATATTTTAAAGATGTGTCCGGTCATGATTATTATGGGTACAGTATGGTGGTTTATTTTAGAACAGGTTGCAATAAGTAACTGGCTGGCGTTCTTCTCATTAGCAATTGTTTACACAGCGATTTATTTTCTATTGTCATATTACTTTATGATGAATCAATATGAACGAAATATCATCATAGTTCCTATAAAGAAAATTTTGCGGGGGCTTCATTTGGTGAAGTAAAAGGGATGCTGCTATGGTTTTATGCAAAAACGAACTCTGTACCGGCTGTGCGGCCTGCGCTAACGCTTGTCCGCGGCAGTGCATTATTATGCTTCCGGATGACGAAGGTTTTTTGCATCCTAAAATTAATAACCAAAAATGTGTGAATTGCTGTAAATGCATTGCTGCATGTCCGGTACAGCCTGGGGATTCCGGAAGTTTTACTGGAGAACCTGCAGTTTATGCTGGATATGCTGCAGATGCCAGTATTGTAGAAAGCAGTTCTTCCGGCGGCGTATTTTCATTGTTAGCTCAAGGCGTGATTCAATCGGGCGGTGTTGTGTTTGGCGCGGTATTTGATACAGTAAACACGGTCCGCCATATTGCGGTCAAGGATATAGCTTCGCTTTGTAAACTGCGCGGCTCCAAATATGTACAAAGCGAAATCGGTTTGTCCTATCAGGAAGCAGAGCGGGAATTGCGGATGAATAAAACAGTGCTGTTTTCCGGAACGCCGTGTCAGATCGCCGGGCTGCGTCGTTACCTTCGAAGTGAATACAGTAATTTAATCTGCGTTGATATTATATGTCACAGCGTTCCTTCCCCCAAAGTATGGAACGCTTTTATCGAAGAAACATCAGCAAGGGCAGACGCGAAGGTTTGCTCTGTCAATTTCAGAGATAAACGCTGCAGTTGGGAAAATTACTGTCTTAGCTTCCGGCTTGAGAATGGAGAGGAATATATTTTTAATGGAAAACAAAATCTATATATGCAGGCTTTTATTGGCGGTTTAAGCGCGAGACCGTCCTGCGGCAGCTGCGCCTTTAAGGGCAAACGTCACGAGAGCGATATTACGCTGGGAGATTATTGGGGAGTTCAGTTTGTCCAGAAGGAAGCATACAATGCTCGCGGTACCTCTCTTGTCATCGTAAATACTGAAAAAGGAAACGCAATATTAAATCAACTCCGGTCTAAGATCGTCCTTTTTCCTGCGTCAATGGATACGGCCTTGCCGCCTAACCCCGCTTATTTTAAATCGTCTGTGCCGCATCCGCGCAGGAATAAATTTTTTTCCGAAATTGATTCTGCCGGAGTTTATCATAGTATTGAAAACTGTCTATCGCTTACATGGAAAGAAAAATGTATCTTGGCAGTCAGGCGCAGTTTTCCCTATCGGGCGGCTGTCCGGCTTGTAAGGCTTATCTCTGGAAAATGATGGATCGTTATGATTGCTGCTGGACGGATACTTTTGTGTTATTATTTTCAGCTAAATGAAAGGAGGCGCGCTTATGTCCTATGTGGATCTGCATTGCCATTTGCTGCCTGGATTGGATGACGGATCGTTTTGCATGGAAGAAACGCTGGATATGGCAAGACTTGCGCTGAACAGCGGCGTATCAGTGATTGCTGCAACGCCTCACAGCTATGGAAACGGCGAGATGAATATTGATTTTGCTTTAAAAATTCGACAGAGGCTTGATGCGGTGAAGCGTATGCTTACTGAGCAGAGAATTCCGCTTACTGTAGTATCGGGGATGGAAATTTTAGCACATGAGCGGATGCTGGATTACCTTCGGGAGGGATTGATGCTGACGCTAAACGGTACCCGTTATGTATTGGTCGAGTTTGCGTTTGACGAACATCCGCGCTATGTCCGGCAGTTGTTGGACAAGCTGCTGGCAGAGGGGTATCTGCCTGTCGTTGCTCATCCTGAACGTTACTTTTTTGTTCAGGAGCAACCTGAACTGGTGAGCGAATGGCTGCTGGCGGGCGTACTGGTACAGACCAATAAGGGATCGCTGTTAGGGCGTTTTGGCAGTCAAGCGAAGCGCTGCGCGGATTATCTTCTTGCAGACGGAATGGTTCAAGTGATTGCCAGTGACGCGCATTCCTCAAAATACCGAACCCCCCATTTCGGAGAGATCAGTGGGCTTTTAACTGAGCGGTATTCTGCTGAGCTTGCAAAACGTCTATTAGATAGCAACCCACGGGCGATTCTTTGTAACCGATTAGTAAAGCCCTGAGAGAGATCTATCCTTTGTGTTTGCCTGTTTGAATCACTGATAAAAAGGAAATTTTGTATGAAAAAAACTTTTAAAAAAATAAATACTTCAAAATTGATCCGGATGTTCTGTCTTTTGCTGTTGGACGTGTTGCTTGTTAATCTTTCTTCTATAATGGCATTGGTAGTCCAATTTGAATTTGATCTGGCGCAGCTGAAGGACAGCGGATTTTTGCTTTCCGCCATAAGGATTGCGCCGTTCGGAACAGTGTGCGCTGTGGTAGTATTTTATATTTTTGATCTCTACAACAGTCTGTGGGATTTTGCGGGAACTAAGGAGTTTGCGAAGGTCGCGGGTGCCGCGATGGTGATAGGGCTTGTCCAAATATTTATGGCGCATATTTTGCGTCTTTCACTTCCCAGAAGCTACAGCTTTCTTTTCATTCTGTTTGTTGGACTGTCTACCGGCTTCATCCGCTTTTGCTATCGTTATATTCGCCATATACGCAAAAGGCGCAGCAATATGATTCGAACCATGATTATCGGCGCCGGGCAGGCAGGCGCTATGGTGCTGAAAGAATTGCACTCCAATTTGGACTCCGAAAACAGAGCGGTTTGTTTTATTGATGATGATCGCCGCAAATGGGGATCTTTTCTGAACGGTGTAAGAGTCGTAGGGGGCAGAGAGGAAATTGAAAGATCAGTAGAAGCCTATAAAATTGATGAGATTTTTTTCGCGATTCCATCCATGCCGCTAAGCCAACGAAAAAAAATTTTGGATATTGCCGGAAAAACCGGAAAAACCTTGAAGGTGCTTCCTTCTTTAACGCAAATTTCAAATGGGCAGGTCCATCTCAGTCAATTTCGGAAGGTTCAGATGGAGGATTTGTTGGCAAGAGAGCCGATTACTATTGATATGACCGGTATCAGGGAGTCTATTGCGGGCAAGACTGTGTTAGTTACAGGGGGCGGCGGTTCAATCGGCGGGGAACTGTGCCGTCAAATCGCGGCGTATGATCCTAAGTGCCTGATTATTTTTGATATTTATGAAAACAATGCTTACGCGATCCAGCAGGAATTGATTAGACTCTACCCAAAACTGTCGCTTGTGGTGTTGATCGGTTCAGTCCGGGACGGGGATAGATTAGACGGAGTATTTAATCAATACCGTCCGCAGCTTGTGTTTCATGCCGCCGCTCATAAGCATGTTCCGTTAATGGAAGACAGCCCCCATGAAGCCATTAAAAATAATGTATTCGGTACTTATAATGTGGCGCGCGCCTGTGATAAATTTGGGATAGAGCGAATGCTGCTGATTTCTACCGATAAAGCGGTCAATCCCACCAATGTAATGGGCGCGTCTAAGCGAATGTGTGAGATGATCGTACAGATGATGAATAACCATTCTAAAACCGATTATGTCGCGGTTCGATTTGGCAATGTGCTTGGCTCCAACGGTTCAGTTGTTCCGCTGTTCAAAAAGCAAATTGAGGCGGGCGGACCTGTGACCGTTACCGATAAAAATGTAATCCGTTATTTTATGACCATTCCGGAGGCGGTTTCCTTGATTTTGGAAGCGGGTACTTTTGCCCGGGGCGGCGAAATATTCGTGCTTGATATGGGCGAGCCGGTAAAAATCGATGATATGGCAAGGCAAATGATTTCACTGTCCGGCTATGTGCCCGATGTGGATATCAAAATAGAATATACGGGGCTTCGTCCCGGAGAAAAGCTTTATGAAGAATTGCTGATGGCGGAAGAGGGAATTCAAAAAACGCCTAACAATGCGATTTACATAGGCAAGCCGCTTCATTTTGATGAGCGTGAATTTTGTGAGAATTTGAAAAAGCTGGAATTGCTTTGTCAGGATGAAGACTGTGACATTCGTATGCAGATCAAAGAAGCTCTTCCCTCCTATCAAGGAGACGCTTCTTGGTCTGTAACGTGTGATAAATAAGAAAGGCGAAGGAAAGCATGAAAAAAATCAGAATTTTGCTGTGTATATTAATGCTCATAGTATTGGGAGCGTTTACACTATATTGCTTTGAACTTCATAAACGAAGCGCCAATCAGCCGCCAATAATGGAAATCGACAGCGAGCTATTGTATGTTTCGGCGTTCTCAGATGAAGCGGCGTTATGTACCGGCGTTTCCGCGTGGGATCCAGAGGACGGAGATATAACCGATTCTGTGGTGATCGAATCCATTTCAGTATTTGATTCGGATGGAAGCCGTACCGTCACCTACGCCGCGTTTGACGCCGATAATCATGTGGTAAGAGGTACCCGAAAGATCATATATACAGATTATTTTTCGCCCACTTTTACACTTTCCGAACCGTTAAATTTCGCTGCATGGAATGACAGTACGATTCTCTCAATGATAAAGGCTGACGATATGTTGGATGGGGATATTTCTTATCGGATCTCTATCACCGATTCCGAACTGCTGGATACCTATACCGGACTTTATAAAGTTTATTTTTCTGTGTCCAATTCGGCGGGGGACATTCAGACCGTTCCCGTCTACCTGACGCTGGCTAAAACAGCCAAATCGGTGCCGGTGATTTATCTGTCCGAATATCTAACTTATGTGAAGCGGGACGAAGCTTTTGATCCCATGGCTTATATTACGTCTGTTGAATCAGGGGTATCGGGAGAGGAACTGACAGTAAATACTCAGTCCGAGGTAAATTCCTCCGAGCCGGGTAATTATATTGTTTCTTATACTGTTGTCAACAGCTTAGGCTATGAGGGGACTGCCTATCTGACTGTTGTTGTTCGCTGAAGGGAGATGTGAAATTTATATGCAGGAAAATAACAATACAGTAAAAAATCTCTTTTATGCGGCGATAGACGTTCTGAAGCATTTTCTTTTGATTTTGATGATAGGAATTTTGGCAGGGATGAGCGCGTTTGTGGTAGTCAACGAATGCCATAAATCTACATATACAACCCGTGTGACTTTTATTGTATCCTCACGCGAAAGTTCGTCTAATGCGTATACCAATTTGAGCGCTGCACAAAATCTGGCGGAAATGCTGGATTTGGTGCTGCAAAGCAATGAACTTCAGCAGCTCATTTTACTGGATACGGGGTGGGAGCGCATGCCAGGGGTAATCACAACTCAAATTATCGGTGAAACCAATTTGCTGAACCTGTCAGTATCTGCCACTTCGCCCAGAGAATCGTTTTTGCTGATGAAAGCAGTTTTAAATAACTATTCAAAAATTTTTTCGGCGGTGGCAGAGGATGCGGTAATGACCGTATATGCCCCCGCAAATGTTCCTACAATACCGGATAATCCGGTAAACGCGGTAGGCTTCGCTAAAAAGGCAGCTTTGGCGGGTGTGCTGGCGGGAATATTGATCATCGGTTTTCTTTCTTATTTCAGTTCGGATGTGAAAAGCGCAAAAGCGCTGCAAAGCCGTTTGAATACCGCTTTGTTGGCAACACTGCCTTATGAAGCGAAGCAGATGACGCTGCGCAGATTGCTTGACCGGCATAAAACCACTCTGCTTTTGACCGATGGTACCCGTTCGACTCGCTATGTCGAAGCTATTAAAATGCTGCGAGGCAAGCTGGAGAGCGCCAAGCGCAGCAAAGGGCATTCGGTATTTATGGTGACTTCTTCTTTGGCAAATGAGGGTAAATCTACAGTGGCGGCGAATCTTGCTCTATCGCTGGCACAAAAGCACTATAAAGTCGTGCTGATGGACTGCGACCTGCGAAATCCTTCTCAGCATCTCATTTTTGAAAAGAAAGTCGGATCGTTCAACAATTTGAGCGAATATATTTTCGCGGAGGGCGATTACAGCAAGCTGACTTTAAAATCTGATCCTAAGACCGGGCTTATCCTGTTGCTGGGCGGTGTAATTTATGACAAGCATAACCGAATTTCGGTGATTAATACGCTGACGCCAATCCTTGAATATGTTAGAGAACAGGCGGATTTCGTCATTGTAGATACCTCGCCCATG
>CAZMTU010000037.1:0-19677 GCA_964569225.1 uncultured Lachnospiraceae bacterium
GACAGCTTGTATGCAAGGATCTTGCGGGAAAACAGATCCATAATCGCGCGTAAATGATAGTACCTGCCGCCGGCTCGGATGTAGGTAAAGCCGCGGACCCAGACTCTATTCGGCGCTGACGGGTTGAACCTTTGAGCCGGCAGATTTTACACAGATTCCTTCGCTTTCTTTGGATTTTACCGGCTTTGGGGCTTTTTCGTGCTCATTTTCGGCAAATTCATGGTTTTCAGCAGGTGGTACACGCTTCCGTCGCTGATATGAACGCGATCTTCACGGGCGAGATAAAGATTTAGCTTGTGGGCGCCGATGCGTTTATCCGCTTTGGCGTACAGTTCGACAATCCGCTTTTTGATGTGCTGATTTTCGAGTTCACGCTTCTACGGTTGACGGTTCAGAAACTTGTAGTAAGTGCTTCTGTTGACTCGCAAAACTCGGCACAGGGGGGGGATATTTTGTGCTCGCCGGACAAAGCCTGAATCGCTTTCAGTCTTTGTCTGAGTGTGGAGTGAAGATCGCAATGGCTTTTTTTAATATGAGATTTTCCTCTTCCAACTGAGCGTTTCGTTTTTGCGGCGCCTTAATCTGTTCAGCTGTAATGATGGTTTCATCATCGATTTTAACTTCCGAATAGAGCTTGATCCAATTAGCCGGCGCACTGTGAGAGACGCCGTATTCTTTTTGGATTTAGGTGTAGGTTTTTCCGGAACAGTATAAGTTCACGATTGCTTTCTTGAACTCCGTTGTATACGTATTTTGGTTTTTGCTTCCCATTTTTTTCCTTTCTGGCTGTTTCCTATTATAGCATTTCTCTTTCTTCTTGTCTGCTTTTTCGAGGGTGGACCAGACATCGATTCGAGGTAGCGCCAAGCCGTATTAACATTGTGTGGAGCATCTGAAGTTACTTATAGGAAAGAAAAATGAGAAGCAGACACCCATGGGCTCCTTGACTTTGACTTGGCAAATGCTAAAGATATTCCCAAAGTATGTACAGTATACTTTAATAATGAGCGATCAGCGGTCGCTCTGGGCTATAAAAGCCCAGTTCAGTACAAGACCGAACTGGACTTCTGAAATTATGGTGTTTTTAAGTGTCTGCTTTCCCTTGACTGATGCAGCTGATGGATATTACCCCAAAGGGGACAGATCGTTGACTTTGTTTTATTCGTTCGCATAACCTTCAAATGTCTTAAAACAAAGACCCCTCATTCGATTAGCACAGCAAAAAGCATCTATTGAACGGATTTCTTCATAAAATCTTTGTGCCGCTTCAGGTAAAAGTGAAGAGGTATCATTTTCCGTCAGCATCTTTTTTGTGCAACCTTCAATTTTTTCAAGCAGTTCTGCGTTGTCCACTTCCTTGTCGGTCAGTAAACCTTCCATAACACAAGCAAGTGTATTGAGCTGATTCCCCGAAATAAGAGCAGACAATAGTGTGATATCTGCATTATATTCATCAAGAATGATCTTCTTCTCGTTTTCAGTTTTCACGCTTCGGAAATAAAGAAATGGTTGTGACGTTTCGTTTGGCACAAGTCGGCGCGATACTGTCCAATTTGCAGTAATTTCATGATGCGTTACTTCGGGAAGATCAAGATTTCGCATATCTTCGGTAGCAACGTGTGGCAGATATTCCTCCATTAAGATTACGGTATCAGCATAGGAAAGATATTCACTTGAGCCGCCGATAACAAGAATGGTCGAAACAGATTTCCTGCTGTATAATTCACGCACTCTGTCGGTAAACGGAATGATGGGTTCATTTTTGACAACAAGGCGCATATTTTTGTCACGAATCATAAAATTTGTCGCGCTTTTATCCTCATCAATAAGGAGCAATTTACACTTTCCGCAAACTGCCTCAATGATATTTGCCGCCTGCGAAACACTTCCGCTTGCGTGTAAAGTGGAGAAATTCTCAAGGTTCGCTGTTCCCGGCAAAAATGTGAAAAACGGAGAAAGATCAAGATTTGAAACAGGTCTTCCGTCTTCGGCATGGATTTTGAGTGCGCTACTGTCCGTCAAGACATACTCACGTCCATCGCCGGGGATGTGATCGTAAATTCCCATTTCAATAGCATCGAGTAACGTAGTTTTTCCTGAATATCCTCCACCCGCAATAACCGTAATGCCTTTTTTGATCCCCATACCGACCATCTGCGTTCCGTCGGAAAGCGGAATGATGACTTCCATTTCTTTTGGGGCTGTGAACGGTATTGCGTTTTTCATCGGTGCAGTCGTTCCATTTTCACGAGGCAGAATACTTCCATTTGCAATAAACGAACACAAGCTGTGCGTATTCATGTATTGACGTATTTCCTGCTGATAAATATAAGTTTTGACATAAAGATTTAATTCATCGCGATCAAAGTCATTAAGTGCGATTTCAATGTGCTCTAAAATATCTCTTACCGCGCGAATAGCGGCTTTTGCGTTTACAGATAGCGCATTTACAAGCGGAACGTTGAAATTTATCCGCATCACAAATGCATTTTCTTTTGCATCATAGCGGATTCCACTGCGGCAAATCATATATTCGCCTGCGTACTGTGCTTCGAATTGTGCCTTTTCACGAACGTTTTTATCGGTGTTTAAATAGGAATTGCTTAACTCATTGATCACCGGAGATATCAATCGAAGGATATATGTCTCGCGAGGCATGGTTTCTGAGGCCATATTGTCACCGACAAGATCTGTTGGAATCTGAACATAAAGAGACAACTTTTCACTTGAACGGTAGCTTGTTCCTCCAAACCAAAATTTTAATTTGGAATAACTGAAAACAAGTGGCGGCTCATCCTCGGAACGAGTGTTGTAGAGCCAATGCAGGTCTCTTTTGCTGTGCCCTTGCATAACTAAAATAATACTTTTAAATCTTTGCATAAAAATATCGTCCTTCTTTCTTTTCTTGGGTTATAACCGAAGTTACAGAACGAGGGGCGATTCTATACACAAAACAAAAAGCGCATCCATATCGGATGCGCAACAAAGCAACAGTTAAAAGCCGAATTACAAAGCATAGAATTCAGCAATCAACATAGCATCAGATATGTTCTTATACAGAATCGTCATATATGATTTTTTCATGTCGATCACCTCTCTTTATGAATTTGTAACTTCATTACAATAACAGTATATCATATTTCCAATTGATTGTCAATCGGTATTGAAAAAGTTTTTATTAACCATTCTGCAATGTGATACTGCGGAGCATGCTCGCAGAAATACTTCATGGAATTGATGACCTTTGGGCAGTCCTGTTTCTTGTCAAAGATAATAGGAGTCCTTTCCGGCAGGATCTTCTGGTCGCTGGTCAGCATTAGGTTTTGCAGAATGCGGTCCACTTTCTTGGCGGTTTCAAAGAATTGCTTATATTTCTCGTTTTTATCAGAGTAAAAATAGGCGGTATTTTCATAATAGTGTCTATTGAATTCCTTTAGAATTCAGGTTTTACCAATCTGCCGCTCATCTTTTAGGATCATTGGCTTACGATAGGGGGAATTCTTTCAATCAGCAGGTTCGATAAAATTAATCGCTCTATAAAGCTCTTATTCACACTTTTATTGGAGTTTACGAGCTTTTTAATCGATTAAAACTACCGGCAAACCGGTGGTTTGAACAGCCCTCACCGAGGGGTATGCAGTGAATACAGCTATGACGAGTTCGGAAATCAGGCTGAAAAGAGAACCTATCTGTCTGGGGATACGGTCAACTGCATGGTGGAGAAAACCGAATATGACGGCGAGGGAAGTCAGATCACCAAGGTCTATGACGAACGCTTCGATTCACCCTGTACGGAGTATGCATACACAAACGATCTGGTCACTGCCCGAACCGAACAGAACGGTCAGACATACCGGTATACCTATGATCCGGCCAACGACAACATGACCTCGGTGTCCGCCGCTGTCAGTACGCGGACGCCTGAAAATGATTTCGCGTATACCAACGGTTATCTGACGAAGGTCACTCACAACGGCTTTGACTTCGGCTTTGCATATGACGGACTGGGCAGAAACAGCAGGATCAGTGCCGGCGGAAGTACGCTGGTAAGCCTTGCTTATACCAGCGGCGCTCAAAGCACGGTCACTTCCGCATTATGCCCCAACACACTTTTTTAGAAAATAGATTATTGAAGGAAAAAATTAACCGTAATTAAAGAAATATAATATATAAATAAAAAGTGTGGATGGGAAGATCGGAATTTTCCTTTCTCGTTTAAGGCAAATTATTTGCCCCTGTGGTCCACTGTGTTTTGACCTTTAAAAAGCGATATAACTCTTTTTTTGAAAATTTTTCCAAATTATATTGACAAGTACAAATGAAAGTGTTATAATGCTAAAAGAACATATGTTCTATTCAAGCGAAGGAGGAGTACAGTAAGTGGGGAAAAAGTATGTGGAATCGTGTCCGGTGTGCGGGCGGAAATTGTTTACCGGATTAACCGAATTGATTGTTGAAATGAATTGTCCTAAATGCAAAAGTTTTCTGCATATTATTGCGGATTCATCCGGGATTCATACGCAGGTGATTGAGAAAACTGAAAATAAAGCATTATCGGATAAATTAACTGCTATATGATCAAATATTATTTGCTGTAGAGCTTAGTTGAACTTGTTAAATTATCAAGACGAACCTGGCAAATTGAACTTATTCCCGCAGAGGGAAAAAAAGGATCAATTTGTCAGGTATTTTTTTGAAAGGAGGAGTATCCGTGGAAACTGTCGAGCGCAGACAACAAATTATGGAACTGCTGAGTATACACAGACATATGACCGTTTCGGAATTGTCCGTCCGATTTTGTGTTTCCGAACGGACAATCAGGAGAGATATTGATTTTTTAAGCCTTAATAAAGGAATTTATACATCGCGGGGCAGAGCGGGCGGCGTCCATATGATGGAGGGCTATCGAAATGGGCTTTCCGAATTAACAGAAACTGAGTCCGGTATTTTAAAAAAGCTGCAGATTTCAGCGAATCGAAGTGTGTGTATGTTGAGTCCGGAAGAGTTGGCTGCTTTAAATCATATAATTATTGTATATTCAAAAGCAACAAATTCGTATATATGCTAATTTGTCTTCAAATGAAAAAACGGTTGTGTATAATCAAACGCAAGCAGCTGTTTGTAAACGGCACATGTAATGAATTGGCTTGACAAATGTACATAAAAAGAATATAATGGGAGTAAAAATTGTACAATCTGTCATGACTATACAGATCTGTAAGGCGATATATTGAATAAAATTTTCGATGGGCAGATTTGTACCGAAATGTTTCAATTTTTTATTAAATTGAAATTTGCTGTGAAAATTTGAGCCGCCGGTTGACGGTAAATTAAAAAATCTGAGAATAAACGAAAAAGGAGTTCGGCAATATGGAGGATTGTCTGATTTACAGCACACCGGCAGCTGCTTTTGAAGAAGCGCTGCCGCTTGGAAACGGAACAATGGGGGCGATGGTGTACGGTAAAACCGATCACGAAAGGCTTTCATTGAATCTGGATACTCTTTGGTCGGGAAAGCCCAGACATTACAGCGCGCCTGCCGGCGCACGGACTGCTTATGAAAGGGCGAGGCAGCTGACTTTAGAAGGCAATGTGACTGAGGCGGAAAGATTGCTGGAAAAGGATTTCACCAATATGTGGGGGCAATCTTACCTGCCGCTGGGAGATTTGGAGATTGATCTGCCGGAAGGGAGGGTTAAGGATTATTGCCGTACGCTTGATTTGGCAAAGGGCATTGCCTCGCTTCGCTATCAGAGCGCAGATAACGCTTATTTCAGGGAATATTTTATCAGCTATCCCGGAAAGGGGCTGTTTGTCAAGCTGCAATCGGCGAATCCGGCTCACTACACACTGCGGATGAGTTCGCAGTTAAAGCATACGCTTTCGGAAAAGAACGGGCTGCTGATAATGCAGGGTGAATGTTTTTCAGATATTGCGCCCTCTTATGCGCGGGGCGATAAACCGGAGGTATATGACGGAGAGGGCATTAAATTTACGGTTTTGGTGGAGATTATTACCGATGGCAGTGTCGAAGTTGATGAAAGCGGTGCCTTTGCTGCTGTTTCGGACAGCAGAGAAACAGTGCTGCGTCTGTTTGCCGCGACTTCTTTTATTTCTTTTGATAAACTGCCCGCCGCAGACAGTTTGGCACGCGCCATGCAGGCATATGAAGAGATGCGGCAGCAGGACTATGTGACCTGCCGTCAGGCGCATATAGCTGATTTCAAAGCGCTCTATGAAAGGGTATCGCTTGAAATTGATGCTGGCATTTCAGGGGTGGGAGTTGACTTTACCGATCGGCGGCTGCTGGCAGGAAATGATCCGCTGCTGCCGGTGCTGCTCTTTAATTTTGGACGCTATTTGATGATTGCTTCTTCACGTCCCGGTTCCCATGCCGCTAATTTACAGGGAATTTGGAACGAGTCGCTGTACGCGCCTTGGTCATCCAATTATACGGTCAATATTAACACCGAGATGAACTATTGGCCGGTATTCTCTTGTGCGCTGCCGGAATGCAGTGATTCGCTGGTCGATCTCATCCATGACCTGTCAGTGAGCGGCGAACGGACGGCAAGGGAATATTACGGCGGGGAAGGTTTTGTTAGTCATCACAATGTGGATTTATGGGCATTGTCTACGCCTGTAGGGAATCATGGCGGCGGCTGCCTGTCCTACGCCTTTTGGAATCTTTCCTCCGGCTGGTTGTGCCGTCACCTGTTTGAACGGTACGAATATACCCTTGATCGGGATTTTCTGAAAACAACCGCTTACCCTATCATGAAAAAAGCGGCGCGTTTTTATCTCTCTCAGTTAATTGATTATGAGGGCAGAAAAATTCTGTGTCCCTCCACTTCTCCTGAAAATCGATACTGTCTGGCAGGTGAAAGCTTAGCGCTTGCCCGTTATACTGCGATGTCCCAGAGTATTCTTGCGGAATTGTTTACAAACTGCCGTAAAAGCTGTGCGATTTTGGGAGTGGATGAAGCATTTTCGGCGGAACTTGAGGAGGTTATTCCGCTGCTTAAGCCGTTCGAGATCGGCAGCGGAGGAGCGCTTTTGGAATTTGACGGAGAATACGAGGAAACTGATCCACATCATCGCCATATGTCCCATCTGTACGGGCTTTATCCCGCTGATCTGATCACGCCGAATCGCACGCCCGCGCTTGCGGATGCCTGTCGGCAGTCACTGGAATTGCGTACCGATGAGAGTACCGGTTGGAGCATGGGGTGGAAGGTAAATCTATGGGCAAGATTACATGACGGCAACCGTGCCATGAAGCTGGTGAGAAATCAACTTCGTCCGGTGGCGTTTGGAAAGGACGATGTTCACTATTCAGGCGGCGGTACATATAAAAATCTTTTTGACGCTCATCCGCCCTTTCAGATCGACGGGAATTTCGGAGTGACAGCGGGGATCGCGGAGCTGTTTTTACAGTGTACCGACGGTGAAATCAAGCTGCTGCCGGCGCTGCCTGACGATTTTTCTACCGGTCGGGTGAAAGGACTTTTGGCAAAAGGAAATGTTGTTACTGAAATTGAATTTGAACAAAAAAGGCTGACGGCATTTACACTGACAAGCGAATTTGCTCAGACTGTACAGGTGAATACCGGTGAGCGCCGCTTTAGTATCAAGCTGCAGGCAGGAAAGCCATATATATGGAAACGCGGTAGAGATGCACAGTGAATCAGAAGGCTGAAAGAAATAAAGGCAGGAAAAAGCTGTTGAAGGAAAGCCTTTTGGTTGGATAATTGCTGCCGGTTAAAGTCAATTGATTCTCTATAGATTCCGGCACTCTTTGTAATAATCGGTCTGCTGAATTATTTTGGCGCAGCGTATTATTGTGATTGTAGAATCGCTGTATACGTTTTGTCAGCTTATTGCGCGATTGAATTGAAAATGGTTGAAAATAAGTTATTCGTCTTTTTTTCGAAAACGCAAATGGGTTTATAAATTTGTTTTTATAATAAAATGAAACGGCTGAGTAAAGAAGGAGAAGGTAAAATGTCGATTATTTATGAAAAAGAGTCAAAAATATTTCTTTTAAAGGCGAAAAATGCCGCTTATGCTTTGAAGATTACCGATGACGGGCGTATCTTACACCTGCACTTCGGTGGGTTGATCGGTGAAGCCGACCATAGGAATGGGTTGGACAGTCTGATCGTTCGGGCAGGGGCGTCCTCCTTTTCACCCACACCGCAGAATCCGCCTTATGACGGTTTTTCTCCGGACATTGCCCTGCAGGAATACCCTACCGAGGGTTGCGGCGACTACCGTCCCGCTGCTTTGCGGATTAAAGCGCCCTACGGGGGCTGCTGTACCGATATTCGTTATGTTTCTCACCGCATTTCTGCAAGAAAATATACGATTGACGGACAGCCCGCTACATATGCCGGCAATGATGAAGCCGATACGCTGATGATTGTTGCAGTCGATTCGCTTACCGGTGCAGAAGTGACGCTTTTATATGGGGTATTCCGGAAGCTGCCGGTTATCACCCGTGCTGTGCGCGTGAAAAATACCGGTAAAGAGCCGTTTGATATCGAACAGATTTATTCGGCGGCGGTCGATTTTAGCCGCTGTGACCTGGATATGGTGAATTTATGGGGGATGTGGGCGGCGGAGCGGTCGATTGAGCGCCGACCGCTTGCCCATGGCAGTCAGGGGATTGGCAGCCGTCGGGGCAGCTCGAGTCATTTCCAAAATCCTTTTGTGGCGCTCTGCGAACACAGCACTACTGAACAGACCGGAGAAGCCTATGGCTTTTCGCTGATTTATAGCTCTAATCACAAAACTGAGGTGGAGGTGGATGGCTACGGGCAAACCAGGCTGCTGATGGGCATACATCCTGATGGTTTTGGCTGGCGGTTGGAACCGGGAGAGGTTTTTGACTCGCCTGAGGTGGCAATGGTCTATTCGGAAGAAGGCTTAGGCGGCATGAGCCGCGCCTTTCATAAGCTTTACCGCTATCATCTTTGCAGAGGCGAGTGGAAGGAAAAGCTTCGTCCCATTTTGATCAATAATTGGGAAGCGACATATTTTGATTTCAATGAAGAAAAGCTCTATGATATTGCCAAGGCGGCGAAGGAACTGGGCATTGAGATGCTGGTAATGGATGATGGCTGGTTTGGCAGGCGCAACAACGATCGCAGTTCGTTAGGCGACTGGTTTGTCAATGAGGAAAAGCTGAAAGGCGGTCTGCCCGCCTTAGTGGAGAAGATCAACGGGCTTGGAATGAAATTCGGCATTTGGTTTGAACCGGAAATGATCTCTCCTGACAGCGAGCTTTACCGCGCCCATCCTGATTGGTGCCTGCATGTAAGAGGCAGGGAAAGGACGCTGGCACGGCAGCAGCTGGTGCTGGATATGTCCAGAGCAGATGTGCGGGATTATCTGTTTGATCGGATATCGGAAATTCTTTCTTTTTGCAATATCGAGTATGTGAAGTGGGACTTTAACCGGAATCTTACTGAGGTGGCCAGTGATTTTTTGCCGCCTGAACGTCAAAAGGAGACAGCGCATCGCTATGTGCTGGGGTTGTATGAATTGCTGGAACGTTTACTTGCTGCTTTTCCGCATTTGCTGTTGGAGGGCTGTTCGGGCGGCGGAGGGCGGTTTGATCCCGCGATGCTCTACTATTCGCCCCAAATCTGGACCTCTGACGATACCGATGCAATGGAGCGTATAAAAATTCAGTACGGTACCTCAATGGTCTATCCGGCATCGGCAATGTCCGCTCATGTATCGGCAAGCCCGAATCATCAGACCGGCCGCCGTACCTCGCTTGAAACCCGCGGACGGGTGGCGATGGCAGGGGCTTTCGGTTATGAGCTTGATCTTACAAGGGTCAGCGAGGAGGATAGAGCGCTGATGCGCAGGCAGGTGGCACAGTATCATCGCTACGCGCCGATCGTGCAGAACGGAGATCTTTACCGGTTGCGCTCTCCTTTTGAAGGGGATTTCGGAGCATGGATGTATGTTACGCCCGATCGCGGCGAGGCGCTGGTGAGTTTTGCGGTACTTCGGGCGAAAATCCGGACGACACTTTTCCTTCGGCTGTGCGGACTGGATCCCGATAAAATCTATGTAGATCAGGAGAATGGTGAACGTTGGTCCGGAGCGCTGCTGATGAAGGGCGGACTGAATCTCTGCGGCTGGTATGCCGATGGCAGCAGTAGGATGCTTCATCTGGTGGCTGAATAAGCGGTTATTGATTGATGAACTTCTTTAGTTGATTGGAAGCATACGGGGTTTGTAATGAAAAGAACTTAATTAAACGCATAAAGCTGTTTTTCTTGGAAATTCTCACTTTGCGAGAGTGATTTTCGGTTTTCGGGCTGGCATTTTCAATGTCGAAATGATAGAATCGAGATGCCTTGAACCCCTATACGTATATATAGAATGTTTCATGGCGGGCTGAATATTCAGAAATAACGCGAAACCAAATTGGAAGGAGCCATAAAATGGAACGAAAATCAATCGGCAGCTTTATTGCCGCACTGCGCAGAGCTAAGGGTCTGACGCAGCGTCAGCTTGCTGAACTGCTCAATGTGTCTGACAAGGCGGTAAGCCGATGGGAACGGGACGAGTGTGCCCCTGACCTGTCATTGATCCCTGTGATTGCGGAGCTATTCGGAGTGACCTGCGATGAGCTGCTGCGGGGAGAGCGGACAGCGACTAATATGAGTGAGAGCGACAGCGCTTTGGATGCGGGCTCTGCTAAGGGACAGAAGCAATTGAAATATCTGCTGCGCCGTCAACTGATCAGTTTTCGAAATCGAAGCCTGATCGCGGCCGGAATTGCGTTGGCAGGACTGGTGACTGCGCTGATCTGTAATTTTTGCTTTTATAGAGCGGCGCTGGGCGGACTGCTCTCATTTCTCTTTTACGGCGCGGCGGCTATCTGTGAAGCGATCTTTTTAAATCAGTCGGCGCTCAATAAAGAAGATGAAGAAGCCTTTGATACCGCGTTGTTAGCAGACTATAGGGCGCAGCGAATAAATTGCGCTAAGCTAATCTATCTTCTGATCGTTTTACTTACAGTGATCTGCCTTCCCTTGTTGTGGATTCCAAATTATACCGGGCTGCTATTTAATTGGGAGCTGTTGCTTTGGATTTTGGGGCTGGCGTTGATTGCCGTGCTGCTCTTTGTGGGGGGATGGCGATATATTGTTTGTCCGTTACTTATTCGGCAGGGCAATTTGACTGAATCGGAAACGGCAACCGATGTTTTAACGGGTGAACAGCGAAAATTTGTAAAAAGGTGGCTGCTCATAAGCGGCAGTATACTGGCAGTAACGGTTATTGCTTTGATCGCATGGAATGCAATGGTACAACCGGCGGATTTGGCAAGTCCCATTGAATTTGAAGAGTTTGATTCGTTCAAAGCGTTTATGGAATTACCGGTGATGGAGGATATGGAATTATCGGTGATGGCGGATGGCGTTGAAGTGATTGAACTGCCGGAAGGGGATCCTGCTGTGGGTGAAACGGATATCGATGAAAGTCCGGAGCAGATCACAGACCGTGAGGGAAATGTTCTCTGCGAATTTTATCAAAGAAATCATTCGGTTGTCTATGTCAACTTTGATGATGAAAATATATTGCCCGTTCAGGTTATTACGCGGAACGCGCTGCAAAAGGCGGCGGCGCTTCATCAAACGGTTTACACTTTCCTTGGGTGGCTGACGGTGATCGAACTGATCACCGGTATCCTGATTGGCTGTATCGGTGTGCGGAAAATGAAAAAACAAACTGTTAAAAAAAGTTTCTAAGCTGACATTAAGGCCGCTTTTTCGAGAAAATGCTTCTCAGATGAAGTTTTCTCATTCTGCTTGCTTGAATAATAAACAGCCCGACGAGTATTCGTCGGGCTGTTTATTATGCTTAGGGGATTCAAGGGGCTTCTTACAAGAGCTCCTTTGACAAATAAATTTAATTAATCAAAATATTTTTGACCGTACATCAGTTCATTTATTTCCTCTATTTTACTCCGAAGCGTTTCAAGCGCTGAATCAGTCAGATTCACAATAGTAGAATTTTCACTGTATGAATAATAGCGCTCGTTGTCAGTATAAATGCCAATGTACATGGAAAGCTGTATATAATTTGCCCCATTTTCAGGCGTTGTGCTGTTTTCCGCAATATAGTCCATCATCTCACGAAGCTTTGTTTTGATTTCATTGGGATAACTGGCATATTCTTCATCATAGTCAATATAAAAGCCGTCGATATTATCAATGGCGATAGATACATAACCTAAACGGTCTGACTCAATCAGCGGAATAATCTCCTTCAGGTCCGCGAGGCTATGGTTTTCAAGTTGATTGTAAACCGACGTATAAAGTGCGGCTGTTTGGGGAAAGAGGTCGGTGCGCAGCGGGTAAATACTTCTGAAAGACTGTGTGCCAATGCTGCCGTAAACTTCGACGTATGTAAGGATGGTATTGGATTCAGAATCAAAATATGGAGAGTTGGCAACCGATTTATAGTTCAGCTTTTCTTCATTAGACAACTGATTGAATTCTTCCGTCAATAAATGCCAGAGCTGTTTTTTTTGCGCTTCAGTTACGGCTTCAGAATACATATTGTTAAAGTAGATGCTTTGAATCTCGCTGTCGGCAGGCATTTGCATAATTGCTTGTGAATAGGGCTCAGAGTTCAGGAAAAGAGCGTCTAAACGGCTGGAATTTTCATCAGTAAGGCGAATTTTTCGTCCGCAGACCTTGCCCGATTTGTCGGTGAGCTGGATGGTTCGGAAGGTGTATGATTCGGAACCATAGTATCCGCCGTAATCGTAATAGGTGTCATTTTTTATCCGTTCCACAGAATCAGAAAGTCCGTCTGCTACGATTTTTAACGCTTCCGGATCATCCAGTGAAATACCTTTTGTTTTCAGGCTTTCATAGGTAGGCATTCCATAATAAAGAGATGATTCGCTGTTACTGATAAGGGAGATCTTCGTCAAATCTTCGGCAGAAGGTGTATAGCTTAGTGTAACTGATTTGGTCAATTCGGAAGCGCCTACAAAAATCAGTCCTCCTGCCACCAATACGGCTAAGAATGGCGTTGCTTTGGCAAGATTCTTAAAACGCTTGGTGGTGATGAGTTCATAGAGATAGTAGATAATGATGGTGATGACAGCGCAAACGATAAAGAAGGAAAAGTCTTCACCCAAGTAAACGCACATGGTAGAGAGAAGGGCAAAGGGCAGAGCGATGGCGCAGCGGTAAAGGTGCTGAAGCCACTTATTGGGCGCGCTTTTAGTAGCCATTTCGCTCTTTCGGAACATGTAGATAAAACAGCCCGCTACCAGCAGCAGGAGGGTGACGATCAAAGTGTAAATAATCATGGAAGCATTGTTGAACAGTACAGTGGGCGTCATCAGAGCTTCAAAAATGGCGATTGGCAGGCTGTATTCCAATTCGAGAAATCTGGCGGGGGTCAGCGGAATGTAAAGCAGCGGAATTACTTCTCCAAGCGCTACCGTAAAGAGCGCGCCCACTGCACGGATAAAGGCAAGCATCAGACAAGCGATTAACAGGTTGGAAATAATGGTACCGGTGAGGGTCATTGCGACTACAGTGATGGCGGAAAGCATCGCTGCCAGCAGCAGGCAAATGCCCAGCAGAATGAAGGGAAGGCTGGCGGCGAAGGTGGCGCCGGGATGGATCGTCCAAAAAATAGCGGCAGCACCGATAGACAGCAGAGAAATGAGCGTCAGCCAGCTAAGCACAGCTGCCATAAAAGAAATATATACGCAGGAGCGTTTAAAAGGAATGGCGTGATAAAAATCTGATTCACTGCGCTTATTCAAAAAGGAAAACATGTTCAGTACAATGATAGGGGATGCCAGCATTAGAATGAAAAGAACTGGCAGCGCAAAAAACATAGGCTCAACGACCGATGGCTCTCTGTACAGCGGATCGGTCGCGTACCAGTCCAGAATTTGGATAAAGGGAATCAGCGCGCATAGAATGGCAGAGATCGCAGTAAAAGCGATGCCTACCACTTTAATTTTTTTAAACCCTTCCCAATAGAGCTTTTTGCTGAAAATTGCTTTCATAAAAATGCGCCTCCTTACAGCAGAATGTCTTTGAAAGCGTAGCCGAGCGCTTCCATTTCGTAGATAAATACTTCTTCCAGCGAAAGGGGCAGGAAGTCCAGCACTACGGGATCCATAGCCCGCAGTTTTTCGGCAGCCGCATCCTTGTCACCGCGGGCAATAAAGGAGGCAACTGACCCCATTTGAGAGTAGCTGAGCATATCAATACCTTCAAATTTGTCCCGATTATAGGCTTCATGGAAACCCACCTGTACCTTGAAAAGAGAGGTTTTCAGGTTTTGAATGTCGCTTTCAAAGACGATACCGCCCTTATGCAGCAGCGCCAATTGATCGCAGCCATCTTCCAGCTCCCGAAGAGAGTGAGAGGTAATGATGGTAGTGGTTTTGCGTTCCAGTACATCGTTATAGATCACCTGTTTCACTAAGTTGCGCATAACAGGGTCCAGCCCGTCAAAGGTTTCGTCGAAGAAAAGGTAGCGGGGCATAGTGGAAAGCGCTAAAATAGTTGCTGCCTGACGGCGCATGCCCTTGGAAAAGGTGTTTAAATTGGCCTTGGGGTTCAATTTAAAGGTGGCGGTCAGATTTTTGTAGCGTTCGAAGCTGAAATCAGGGTAGAGCGCCTTATAAAAATGTGCCATTCGATCCATGTTGGACTGAGGCAGAAAATAGAGATCGTCCGGTACATAGACAATTTTTTGCTTGGCGGGCGGATTTTCCCAGACGGGCTCATCATCGATGGTGATAGAGCCGTTGTCCGGACGGTAGACGCCGGAAATCAGCCTTAGAAAAGTGGATTTGCCAGCGCCGTTGCTCCCAACCAAGCCGTAAATACAGCTATCCGGGATTGAGCAGGACAGGTGATTCAGTGCGGTAAAATCTTCAAACCGCATGGTTACGTTTTCAGCTTTAATCATGAATTTTCCTCCTTATCGGTGTGAGCGGCAGCATAAACTTCTTCGATCAACGATAAAATCTGTGCTTTGGGGATTTTGGCAAGTGCCAACTGACGGATCAGTGCGGATAACTCTCCCAACCGTTCTTCAGTATAGCTGCGAATGGCAGTGGCGGCTCCCTGCCTGACGAAGGAGCCTCTGCCGGGAGCGGAGGTGATGATACCTCGTCGTTCCAATTCTATGTATGCCTTCTGAATTGTGTTGGGATTGGTAGAAAGCAGTACCGAGAGTTCCCGGACGGAAGGGAGTTGGTTGCCCTCTGCCAGTAAGCCGGTGGAGATTTCCTTGCAGATTCCATCGACGATCTGTTCATAGATCGGTTTACGCGACAGTTTATCTATATTCAGCATGTCATCCTCCTTGTGCAAACCGTACTATTTGTGATAGTACGGATAATTATAGCACATAAAATAACCTTTGTCAAGCGGTTATAAAAAAATAATACAGAATCAGCGTAAGCAAAATAGAAGGTCGCACGGGTACATGCTTTGATTATGCCTACAGGCTAAAATATATGTATAAATACATAAATATAAAAAACCGGGCAAATTGTTGCCCGGCTGCGAAAAGATTCTAAAAGGGGCAGGAAACCCCTGATTTGAATTAAAATTATTCTAAGTTTGCGTATTTTATTTTGTCGCGCTGACGAATAACCTCTCGTTGGATTTTTCCGGAAATGGTTTTGGGCATTTCAGATACAAATTCGACAATACGGGGATATTTATAAGGCGCGGTCTGATGCTTCACATAGTCCTGAAGCTCCTTAGCAAGTTCATCAGAGGGCTCATACCCTTTGGCGAGTACAATTGTTGCCTTGACAACATAGCCGCGGGTAGCGGAGGGGACACCGGTAACTGCGCACTCCAGTACGGCAGGATTCTCCATCAGGCAGCTTTCAATTTCAAACGGTCCGATGCGGTAGCCGCTGGATTTAATAATATCGTCGTTGCGCCCGACATACCAGAGATAGCCGTCCTCATCTAAATAGGCGGTATCGCCTGTGTGATAGAAGCCGCCGCGCCAAACGAACTGATAAAGCTCGTCTTCATGAATATAGCCTGAAAACAGACCTACCTGTTTGCCGTTTTTCGGTGGGATCACTACAATTTCGCCGGTTACTCCGGGGGCGGTGATAAACTGATTATCCGCATCAACCAAACGAATATTATAGGCGGGAGAGGGAAGTCCCATAGAGCCGGGACGGTCGATGCCGCCTGCTAAATTGCCGATAATTAAAGTAGTTTCAGTCTGACCGAAGGCTTCTTTGATCTCCAAACCGGTTTTGTCCTTAAAGCTCTTGAAGATTTCAAAATTCAGTGCTTCGCCGGCGGTGGAAGCATGGATAATAGAAGAAAGATCCCAGTTTTCAAGCGCCTCCTTGACTAAGAAACGGTAAATCGTAGGCGGCGCGCAGAAGGTGGTGATTTTGTATTCTACCAGCTTATCCAGAAGATCCTTGGCAATAAATTTATCAAAATCATATACGAATACCGCTGCGCCGCAAAGCCACTGTCCGTATAGCTTTCCCCATGAGGTTTTGCCCCAACCGGTTTCAGCGACCGTCATGTGCAGACGGTCAACCTGTACGCATTGCCAGTGCTTAGCGGTTATTATATGGCCCAGCGGGTAGGTATAGTCTTGCACAACCGCTTTGGGTTCGCCTGTGGTTCCTGAGGTAAAATAAACCATCATCGGGTCAGTGGCAAGATTAGGAATACGGGTAAGCTCCGCGGAAGCCGCTTCGATTTCGTCGGTCAGCGAAATAAAGCCCTCCCTTTTTTCACGCACGATATAAAGCTGGCTTAATTGGGGGCACTGCGCTTTTGCGGCGGCAGCATACTCTGCTACCTGCCCTTCATTGGTGCAGACCATAGCTTTAATGTTAGCGGCGTTGATCCGATAGACCATATCTTTTACAGTGAGCATGTTGGTGGCGGGGATCAAGATAGCGCCTATTTTGTGAAGCGCAATGGTGATGTACCAATATTCATAATGGCGTTTCAGAATGGTCATTACAAAATCGCCTTTTTGAATGCCGTGAGCTAAAAAAACATTGGCGGCTTTATCACTGAGCCGCTTAATATCGCCGAAAGTGAAGCTGCGTTTAGCACCTGCTTTATTGCACCATACCAATGCGGTGCGATTGGGATCCATTTCCGCTATGCGGTCAATTACGTCATATCCATAATTAAAGTCTGTAGGATAATTTACTTCAAAATGAGTCAGTGTGCCGTTGGCGTTTATTGTTTCTGTACAAAACTGTTTGTAAAAATCTGCGATTTCCTGCATGGGTGCCTCCCGATGGTATTATTGACAACTTGTCGTGTCCTGTTGCCGTGTTTTATTATAGTACAAAATCCGCTCAAAGGCAACCTCTTATCTGATTTTGGGGGTAAACTGTCTGTAGGAGGCGTTCTACCTTTAATCAAACACGGTTCTACTCTCAGGAGAACCTTTTTTTATGGCATTTTAAAGGCTTATCTTAATTGAAGTTTAAAAATGTGGCTAAAAAGGTTGTGTTCTGGCGAAAAAAATCAATTAAAGGAGAGTTTTTTTGTAAAAAACAGATGACATGCTCTTGAAAAATAAAAAAACCTTTGATATAATAAAAGAAACAGACAGAAAAAGCTGCCGGTTTATGCTTCTTTAGAGAAGGTCTACTCACAGGAGAGTTATTAAAATGGATGAAATAAAGCTGAGAAGAACCATTGCGGATAATCTAATCTATTATCGCCGGCGTCAGGGATTGACGCAGGCGGCATTGGCGCAGGAGCTCAATTACTCGGATAAAAGCGTTTCCAAGTGGGAGCGGGCAGAGGGAATGCCTGATGTGACAGTGTTGATGATGTTAGCTGATCTGTATGATATTACGCTGAACGATCTGGTAAAGGAACGGAACTGTGAAGAAAAGCCGATAGAAGAGGAAGCGGTTTCTTCTCAGAAACAGCGCCCCTCTTTGCGCACACGGATTTTGGTGCCGGTTCTGTCTGTCGGTTTGGTATGGCTGACCGCTGTGTTAGTGTTTTTTTTAGTAATGGTGATCTGTCCTACTTTTCGATATTACGGACTGATCTTCCTTTACGCGGTGCCGGTCAGCTTTATTGTCGCTACCGTATTTGCCTGCCTATGGTGGAACCATGTTCTGCGTTTTGCGATGGTATCTGGCATTGTTTGGTCGGTGGCGCTATGCTTTGATCTTACTTTTAAGGTGCCTTATATTTATCTGATCTTTGCGGTAGCGGGGGTAATGCAGGTCCTTACGGTGTTATGGTTTATTTTAACCAAGAAATAAGTAAATTAGATGGATAAAGAAAAAGATAATCTGACTGACGCGCTGCTTGCTTATTATCAATCGGGTATGCTTCCCATGCATATGCCGGGACACAAGCAGAATCCGGCATTGCTCAGATTAGGAGAGCCCTGTCTGTTGGATATTACCGAAATTGATGGCTTTGATAATCTGCATAAAGCAGAAGGAATTTTAAAAGCCGCTATGGCGCGCGCGGCAGCGCTGTGGGGGGCATATTCGACTCGCTATTTGGTGAACGGCTCTACTTCGGGGCTGTTGACCGCTTTGTCCGCGCTTTGCCCCAAAGGCAGTACAGTGATTGTGGCACGCAACTGTCATCTGTCGGTTTGGCATGCCATTGAACTGCGGGAATTGAAGCCGGTTTGCATGTTGCCGCCAATAGATCCCGCGACCGGCGTGATGGGATCGGTTACGCCGGAAATGCTTGAAGAAGCCCTTGACCGCGCGCCGGATGCCGCTGCTGTGGTGGTGACTTCTCCCACCTATGAAGGAGTGGTCAGCGATATTGCCCGGCTTTCAAGTGCGGCACGTCGTCATGGAATATGGTTGATTGTGGACGAAGCTCATGGAGCGCACCTTGGATTTTCAGCGTATTTTCCTGAATCAGCGGTAAAAACCGGAGGGGACGTGGTGATTCAGAGCCTTCATAAGACACTGCCCGCTCTTACGCAGACCGCTCTGCTGCATGTCTGTTCAGATAGGGTACCGGAGGATCTGATTGCGCATTATTCGGGCGTCTATCAGACCAGCAGTCCTTCCTATCTGATGATGGCTTCCATGGATAGCTGCGTTCGATTGCTGGAAGAAAAATCGAATTCACTTTTTGAAGCCTACAACAGACGGCTGACCGACTTTTACAATTGTGTACGGTCTATGCAAAAGCTGCACCTTGTGGGAGGGATGGGGAAAACGCCTGCCGAACGAATCGGCTCATTCGCAGCGCCCTGTTTTGACCGTGACCCAGGCAAGCTGTACATTTCGGTAAACAGCAGCGGCATGACCGGTCGGCAGCTCTATGACCGACTACGGCTGAACTATTTGATTCAGCCCGAAATGGCGGACGGGAGGGGCTGTCTATGCATGACCTCGATTGCCGACACCGATGATGGCATTAAGCGCCTGTCGGAAGCCCTGCTTGCCATCGACGCTGAACTACAGGCAGTGCCGAATCAAACCGCCCCTGCGGAGCCGCTGCCTGACCTGATTCTGCCCCGACAGGTGTGTACGCCCTCTGAGGCGGCAGAGCAGAGCGGACATTTGGTGCCGCTCGGTCAGGCGGCGGGAAAAGTAAGCGCCGAATTTGTTTACGCTTATCCGCCGGACAGTCCGCTGCTGGCGCCGGGGGAAGA
>CAZMTU010000038.1:0-19354 GCA_964569225.1 uncultured Lachnospiraceae bacterium
CCATATACGCCGTCCAGCCTCACAGGCGTCAGCCCGGCCAGCGCGCACTTGTCGGTATCCCGTACGCTTTTAGATCCGCAGACCTTATACGCATTTCTGTACGGTTCGTTCAAAAAACATGCGGAAAACGCATCCGCGGTTTCAATCAGCCCAAATGAATAGCGCTGCGGGCGGACAAAGCAAATCAACACCGGCATTCCCCACAGAATGCCCATGGCTCCCCAGCTTGCCGTCATAGCATTTACCTTTTGACTCTCCGCATCCCACGCGGTCAACAGCATCCATGCGGTACCGATCTCATGAAAAACATTTTCCTTGATTTCTTCAGGAGAATTTTCTACAAACCGACTCATCTTGTGCTCCCCTTCACAAATAAATTCATTTGACCCCCTGTCTGTCTTCACAGGACGGTCACAATTGGTGATATAATATAAGTATATACTTTTTTTGAAAAATAGTCAATACTTTTTTAGCTTTTGCTTTACATTTGGCTATTTTTGTGTTATAATAAATTCGGTCAAGTCAATTAATAAATTATTTAACTGTCTTGGTCTTGTCCGATCTTTTTCTGATTTGATTTTGAGGTGAAAATTCCCCACATGTATACCATGCAAAACCGTAAAATGCCCTCCCCTTTTTCTGTACGTATCTATCTGATCTCTTCTCTTGTACTGGCTATACTGGCAGGATTAATGCCGTTTGCCTTTCTTTTCTCCATGCTGGCGCTCTGCTTTTCATCGGTTGCCTTGCTTTCTATTCCGCAGATCACCTATTCCCGCGTTTTGCTATTGCTTGCGGCAGAGGCGCTGGTCGCCTCAGGAATTGTTCTGCTGCTCACTAGAAACCCTGCCTGCTGCTTTGCAGCCGCCTCCTTCGCGCCGGCCGCCGCGCTTCTGATACTGACAATCCGACGTCACAGCAGCCGCACCTGCGGTATCCTGCTCGGTTCACTTGGAATGGGTCTTTTTTATCTTGCCTGCCTCATTACCGCCATTTATATTACCTACAACCGTTTGTCGGCAACACTTTTTCGAGAACTGTATGCTTCACTGGAAACTAAATTTGTGGACTATATTACTACTCAGCTAAACAGTGATTTGCTGGCGCAAATCGATGCGGATGCTCTGCCCGCTCTTTTTCGCTCCACCGTCTTACTGCTGCCCGCCCTCTGCTGCGATCTGATTTTCTTTATTGTATGGCTTGCTACCGTTTGCCTGCGTATTATTTTCAGAGGTTATCTGTATGGAGCGCACCGCTTTGCGGATTGGAAAGTTACAATGAACCGACCATCCGCGTGGGTGTTCTGCATCGGTACGCTGCTGATCGGTCTGACACTGCTTGAATCCACCGGCAGTCTATTTGCCGTTTTTATCAATATTCTGCTTTTACTGCTGCCCGGCTTCTTCTGTGTCGGATGCAGATTCTGGAAAGAGCGCTTCTTTTCCCCTAATCGAAAATTCTCTTTTTCAATTGCCCTGATATTGTTGCTGCTGCTTATTTTCGGACTGCGTTTTTCTCCGCTTTATCCCGCTTATTTGATCGCATTCTCAGGTGCGCTTCGTGTTATTTTCCCCATTTTCCCACGTCCAAACATCAAAAAGAATTAATATTCTTTCCGTCCGCTCCCACAATGGGCACGAAACTTCATAATACTGACTCAAAGGAGGCATACGGCTCCCTATGAAAAAATGGCTTTCACGACTCTCGGAACAGCATAATATTCGTTTGCTCGTCCTTGGATTACTGGGCGTACTTCATCTGATTATTCTCCAGTTAATTCTTACGGGCGAGATGATCAGTCCGCTGCCCGCGGTTATCTTGGTAATCCTGCTCTATATTGCGCTTGCCGCGCTGTCGCTCTTTATAATTAAGATTATTTATTTCAGAAGATTTGAACTAGATTTGGAAAAACATTATAGCAGCGATCTTAATTCCGGTCTATATAACAATATTGTAACGCCCATTGCTGCCTGTGATGAACGGGGTACGATTCAATGGGGGAATAAGGCCTTCCGCAGCCTACTCAAGGATGCCGGCATTGCCACAAAAAATTTCTCCGTGATTACGGGAATCGAGTTAGATACGCTGATGGCGGCACTGGATGGTGATCAAGCATGCAAATGCACAGTGGGGAGCCGCATCTATCGGATCAAAGGTCACATTGCTTCTCCCAATGCGGTCAACCTGTTTATTACTGTCTGGTATGATATTACCGATCTGGAGCAAACGCTGAACAGTCAAAAAGAAAATGAAACGTTGGTCGCTTATATTGTCATTGACAATCTGGAAGAATTAATGCAAATCGAACAGGAAAATATCAGCTCTGCCGCCGCGCAGGTAGAAATTATTCTGCGGGACTGGGCCGATTCTGTTAATGGTATTCTCAAAAGCTACGAGCGGGATAAATATGTTTTTCTGTTCAAAGCAAAATATTTAGCTGAATTTATAGACCAGAAATTTGAAATTCTGGAAAAAGTTCGATCCATACGGGTAGGCGCCAATTATTTTCCGGTAACCGTTTCCATCGGCACTTCCACCATTGGAGAAACGCTTAGCGAAAAGGAAAAAAGTGCTCAGTCCGCGCTTGAAATGGCGCTGGGACGGGGCGGAGACCAAGCGGTTGTCAAAAAAGAATCGGGAGTGGATTTTTTCGGCGGCATTACCAAAACAGTACAAAAACGAACCACTATCAAATCCCGCACTGTTGCGCAAGCACTGGCCTCTTTGGTAGCAGTCAGCCGGAACGTACTGATTATGGGGCACCGAAACCCAGACTATGATTCTTTCGGCTCCTGCATCGGTATGGCCCGCTTCTGCATGATGTGCGGCGTCAAATGCAATATTATCGCGCCCAAGGATGACCCCAATCTAAAAAAATGTTTTGCAATGCTTTCATCTCTTTCAGCATATCAGGACATTTTTGTGGACGCGGAAGCCGGTCAAAATCTGATTAACTCCAAAACCCTGCTGATTATCACCGACGTTAATAACCCTAAACAATTCGAGGCGCCCGCCATTGCCGAAAATGTTCACCGAACCGTATATATCGACCATCATCGGATTACCACCGAGTTTGAAACGCCGCCCGCGCTCTACTATATCGAGCCCTCCGCTTCCTCCGCTTCCGAATTGGTTTCAGAAATTCTGGAGCAGTCGGCATTAGGATCTATAAAAAAAGAAGAAGCAGAGCTGTTATATGCCGGCATTATTCTGGACACTAAACGTTTTTCACTGAATACCGGCGTCCGTACCTTCACCGCCGCGCTCTATCTCCGCGGAGAAGGCGCCGATCCGATTGAAGTTCAAGAGCTGTTCCGCAACGATCTGACCGACATGGAACGGGAAGCGCGATTTGAGATCAATATCGCCCGCTACCGTAAATATATTGCAATTGCAGTAAATCCCTATGAGGACAACATCGCAGCTGACCGAGTTATCGCCGCCAAAGTAGCCGATAAACTGTTGACTGCCGAAAATGTGTTGGCTTCCTTTGCGCTTTGCCAGATCGACGGCGCTATTCGGATATCAGCCCGTTCCACAGGTACCATCAATGTACAAATTATTCTCGAACGGCTCGGCGGCGGCGGGCACTATGACGCGGCTGCCACCCAAATGGATGCCATTCCCATGGAACAGGTGTTAATTCAGCTAAAAAAATCCATCGATCAGTTTATGGATGTGGATTCAAAGGCAAACGGATAAAATACAGAAGCGTTGATTTTCTCTCCCCGTTCAGCGTTTTCATTAATAAAATAAACCTTAGACTTAGAAAGGAATCAATTATATGAAAGTCATTTTAACAAAAGACGTAAAAGGCAAAGGCAAAAAAGGCGAACTGGTAAACGTGTCCGACGGATACGCCCGTAATTTCCTGCTGCCTCAGGGCTTGGCAGTGGAGGCAAACGCCACCGCCATCAATGATCTCAAGAATAAAGCAGCCGCCAAGCAGTTTAAAATCGAAACCGAGAAAGCCGAAGCGCAGGCACTTGCCGCCAAGCTTTCCGACCTATCAGTGGAATTTCATCTGGAGGGGGGCAGCGATGGAAAAATTTACGGTTCAGTGACCTCCAAGGAAATCGCTGAAAAACTGCAGGCGATATACGGTATTTCATTGGACAAGCGAAAAATTCTGCTGGAAAAGTCCATTAAAAGCTACGGGACCTATGATTTGGACGTGCGCCTTTACCCCGAAGTGACAGCTAAACTAAAGGTCATCGTTAAGGAATAATGATCTCATGGCAATTGAAAAAAGTCAAAGAAAGCTCCCCTTTTCATTGGAAGCGGAGCAATCGGTTCTCGGATCTATTCTCATTGATCCTGAAAAGATCAGCGAGGTAGCTACTCTGCTTTCCTGTGAGCAGTTTTATCTTGAAGAACATCAGGAAATTTTTTCCGCCATGCAAAAGCTCTTTTTGCAGTCTAAGGATATTGACCCGGTACTGCTCATGGACGCACTGGTACAGGAAGGCGTCTACGATTTAGAGCAATCGAAAAGCTATGTGCGAACCATTGCGGAAATCGTTCCTTCCGCCGAAAATGTACAGGATTATGCACAGATTGTACGCAGCAAAGCGCTGCTTCGAAAGCTGATCGATGTCTGCGGAGAAATTATCGAGGACGCCTATGGCGAACAGGATGAAGCGGAAGCAATCATTGACAGCGCTGAAAGTAAAATTTTTGCCATTGCGCAAACTAAGGAGCAGCGGGATTTTGCTCACATCCGCGATGTCATCATCGAAACCTACCGTCAAATTAAAGAAGTTTCCGAAAACCGGGAGGAAGCCATGGGCGTCCCCACCGGTTTTTCGGGTATTGATAATTTACTGGTCGGATTGGGTAAAAGCGATCTTGTATTGGTCGGTGCACGTCCCGGTATGGGTAAAACCTCCTTTGCGCTGAATGTTGCTACCAATATCGCCCGAAAAACAGGAAAAGCTACCTGTATTTTCTCATTGGAAATGTCCTCCTCTCAATTGGTTTCCCGTATGCTCTCCAGCGAAGCGCTGATTGAGAGCGGTACCTTGCGCAGCGGCATGTTAACCGCGGACGACTGGAACAAGCTGGCGCACGCCTCCTCCTTTTTGTCAGAGTGCGACATTCTCATAGATGATACCACCGGCATTACCGTCACCGGTATGAAGGCAAAGCTGCGCCGAGTAAAGAATTTGGGGCTGGTGGTAATCGATTATTTGCAGCTGATGCAATCGGACCGTCACACTGATAACCGGGTACAGGAGGTTGCCGAAATTTCCCGTAATCTAAAAATTCTTGCCAAAGAGCTAAATGTGCCGGTCATCTGCTGCGCCCAGCTTTCCCGCGGTCCTGAATCCAGAACCGATAAACGCCCTATGCTTTCTGATTTAAGAGACTCCGGCGCCATTGAACAGGATGCTGATATTGTTCTCTTTCTCTATCGGGATGAATACTATAATTCGGATCCCGATAAGCAAAATACCGCAGAGGTCATTGTGGCAAAAAACCGACATGGCAGCACCGGCAAGGTAGACGTCGGCTGGTTCGGACAGTACACTAAATTTACCACGCTGGATGATACTCGCTCAGAGGATTTGTCATGACCGCGTCAAATTCATCCTGTAAAAGCATTTCAGTTCGGCTGCGCCGCAAAGCAGAAGCGACTATCAGCCGCTATGCCATGCTGCCCTGCCAGCATCTGCTGGTTGCCCTTTCAGGCGGCGCGGATTCTGTTACACTGCTCCATTTGCTGCGAACGCTTCAGCCGGAATACGGCTATAAACTTGATGCCATGCATATCAATCATATGATTCGAGGGGAAGAAGCTAGTCGGGATGAGAAATTCTGCAGATCGCTCTGCGCAAATTGGGAAATTCCGTTTTATTCTGTTGCCGTTGACATTCCTGCGCTGGCTGCCGCCGAACATAAAGGATTGGAGGAAATCGCCCGTTGTTGTCGCTATCAAGCCCTGAACGAACGCGCGAATATCATTGGCGCTGACCGGATTGCCACCGCTCATACCGCTTCCGATCAAATGGAAACCGTCCTATGGCAGCTCATTCGGGGAACGGCGGCGGGCAACGGCATTCCGCCGGTGAGAGGAAAGCTGATCCGCCCCCTGCTTTATGTGACTAAAGCTGAAATTCTGGCTTACATGGCGGAAAATAAGCTTTCCTATATACAAGACAGCACCAATGAGGACATTCGCTATACCCGAAATTACATCCGCCACACTATCGTTCCCGCAATGAAAAAGCTAAATCCTCAAGTTGAGCAGGCATTTCTGAACTTTTCCGATATTCGCCGAAGCGAATGTCAATGGCTGGAGGAAGAAGCGCTGCGCCATATCAATAGTTGTCGCAGTTCTGACGCAGAAGCACTATGTGATTTGCCTGTATCGCCCGTCAGGGCGAATGCGAGCGCTGTAAAAGTAGTAGAAACTCAATCTAAAATCCAATCAAAAAACGTCCGGTCATTTTCTCCGCCTCATGAGCCTACTGCTAATCAAGCGACCGTTCCCGGAGCTTCTTCGGTCTGTACGAAGCTTTCATTTCTGCAATCTCTGCCCGATCCGCTCCGCACCCGCGCGCTTGCTTTTTACTGCGAAAATGCTGGAATCACCGCTCTTTCCCATCGTCATTTTGAAGCTCTGAATGCGTTTATTCTAAAAGGGCGCGGCGGCAGCCGTCTGTCACTACCTAACCAAAAAATCGCATTGATTGAAAACGGTCAATTTCAATTGATTTCTGGTTTCAGTTCTTCTGCAGACACTCTTGAATTATCGCCATTTATACTAAAGGAAGGAGAAAATCCGCTGCCGGACGGTTCAGTGCTGTACGCTTATTCACACATAAATGAAAGTATAGAAAAATATATAAAAGAAAAACAAAATATTTACAAATTATTTATAAAAGCCGACCTGAATTTTGATAAAATAGGAAGCATGATTGGAGTTCGTTCCAGACAACCCGGTGATCGTATTCTCTGCGGCGGTATTCACAGAAATATTAAGAAGCTCTATTGCGATCTGCATATTTCCCCTTCCAAGCGTCATTTGCTGCCCTTATTGTATGATGACCGGGGAATTCTGTGGATACCCGCGATCCAAAAACTGCGGGACGGCGTAACAGCGGTATCTGAACCTGCGCTTCACCTGATTTATATGGGAGAAAAACAAGGACTATGAAAACATATGATATTCATGACGATATAGCAGAAATTCTGCTGTCGGAACAGAAAATTGATCAAATGGTTACCCGCTTGGCAGGCTGTATTGACCGGGATTACCCAGATCCCTACCAAAAACTGGTGTTGGTCTGCATTCTGAAGGGCTCTATTGTGTTTATGGGTGATTTGATGAAGAAAATTCACCGCCCTGTTGAAATTGACTGCATGAAGGTATCCTCCTATCACGGAACCCGTTCTACCGGCAATCTGAATGTCAAGTTGGATCTTACCCGCAATGATCTTTCAGAGGTCGATCTGCTTTTTATTGAGGATATAATAGACAGCGGTCGTACCATGTATAATTTGACTCGCATAATGGCGGAACGGGGCGCGCGCAGCGTTAAATGTATGGCGCTGTTAGATAAACCAAGCCGTCGGGAGGTAAATTATACGCCCGACTACCTTGGCACAGAAATCGAGGATCGGTTTGTGGTAGGCTATGGATTGGATTTTGATGAAAAATACCGTGCGCTGCCCTACATCGGTGTATTAAAACCCGAAATTTATGTGAATACTTAAGAAATGCTTCTATATTGTTTCAGACGGAGGAATCTATGAAGGGTAACCTGAAGAACATATTATTCTATTTAGGCATGATCGTAGCTGTCATCGTAATTGTCTACGCACTTTACGGCAGCTTGGGAAAAGAAGATATCAGCTATAGTGATGTTGTAGAGTATTTCCGCAACATAGGCGACAGTGAAAAGGAAGCGGTTGAAACCTTTACGCTGGACAGCAACAACAAACTGATCATCGAAACCACCGAAGGCAAGAAGATTTCGTTTGTTTTACAAGACAGAGATCGTTTCTACGAAGACTGCTACACCTATGTAACTGCTTACAATGAACTTGCCTATACGTCAAACAGCGATCTGAAGCCTATGGAATATGATCTGTCTGAACCCACAACAATCCCTTGGTGGGTATCGCTGATCCCTTATGTAGTTATCTTCGGGCTGCTGATTTTCCTGTATATTTATGTAATTAATCAAGCAAGCGGTAAAGGGAGTAAAATCAACAGCTTTGGAAAGGCGCGCGCCAAGGTCACAGTCGCCGACGCCAAAAACAAGGTTCTGTTTACCGATGTAGCAGGCGCTGACGAAGAAAAAGAAGAGCTACAGGAAATTGTAGAATTTTTGAAGGAGCCTGCCAAGTTTACTAAATTAGGCGCGAAAATCCCTCACGGTGTACTGTTAGTAGGCCCTCCCGGTACGGGTAAAACCCTTCTTGCCAAAGCAGTTGCCGGAGAAGCCGGAGTTCCCTTCTTCTCTATTTCCGGCTCCGATTTTGTGGAAATGTATGTAGGTGTAGGCGCATCCCGTGTCCGCGATCTTTTTGAAACCGCCCGCAAGCATCCCGCAAGTATTGTATTCATTGACGAAATTGATGCTGTTGGCCGGCACCGCGGTGCCGGTTTAGGCGGCGGTCACGATGAACGGGAACAGACGCTGAACCAATTGCTGGTTGAAATGGACGGCTTCTCAGGTAATGAAGGCGTAATCGTAATGGCTGCTACCAACCGTCCCGATATCCTTGACCCCGCCTTACTGCGCCCCGGACGGTTTGACCGCGAAATCACTGTTAATTATCCCGATTTGAGAGGTCGCGAGGAAATTCTGAAGGTTCACGCGCGTAATAAACCCTTTGAACAGGATGTGGATCTTGCGGTTATTGCTAAATCAACGGTTGGATTTACCGGCGCTGATCTTGCCAACCTATTGAACGAAGCCGCTCTGTTGGCTGCCCGTCGGCATAAAGTACTGATTGGGATGAATGACATCGAAGACGCCACAATGAAAATTGTGGTAGGGACTCAGAAAAAATCGTGGAAGATCAAGGACAGCGAAAAACGTAAAACGGCTTACCACGAAGCGGGGCATGCTATTTTGGCGCATCTGCTGCCTACGCAGGATCCGGTGCATCAGATTTCTGTTATTCCCAGCGGCAGAGCATTAGGCTACACCCTGAATCTGCCTCAGGAAGATAAATACAGCGAATACAAGCAGGAGTTGAAGGAGCAAATTACCATGCTTCTGGGCGGCAGAGTGGCCGAAAGCATTATTTTCGGAGATGTTTCAGGCGGTGCCTCCAATGATATCCAGCGCGCAACACAGATTGCCCGTAAAATGGTTACGCAGCTTGGTATGAGCGATAAATTAGGGCCTATCACATTCGGCACCGGTCACAGCGAGGTTTTCTTAGGTAAGGATTTTGGTGAAAACCGAAATTATTCAGAAGAAATTGCCGCACTGATTGATGAGGAAATCCACACCATTATTACAGAAGCATACAACTTAGCAGAAAAACTGCTGCGGGAACACATTGACAAGATGCACTTTATCGCCGACTTCCTTGTAAAAAATGAAACCATGGATGAAATCCAGTTCAAAGCTCTGATGGAGGGCACTCCCACTATGGAGGAGCTGGAAGCGATGATGGACGAACGGCGTAAGAAGAGTTTAGCAGAAAACCGTGAAAAAGCGCGTCTGGATGAGATTGAAGCGCAAAAAAAAGCGGAAGAAGAGGCGAAACAAAAACGAGATGAGGAAAGAAAGAGGGCGGAAGAAGCGAACCGCACTCAACCTCCATCCGGCGGTATATTCCCTGGATTCGATGATTTTGATCATCATAACGACAATGACAGCAATAAGCAGTAACGCATAACTAAAACCGCTTTCCATATGGTTCGGTTTTGTAAGGATGTGCCAAGAGCATAGTCCAAAAAAACGCGGCTACGAAAACAAGAAAAAACGGGAGAAAGGGAGAGGCTACTTAAGGAAGCAGCTTCTCCCTTCGGCTTTGTAATCAGCTATGATGATTGAATTGTAGAAAAAATTCAAATCATAACGAAAGATTACACAATGGATAAAACCTATTTATACCTAAAAGAACGGTCTTTGGTATGAACTTCAAAGCGAATGCTATCTGCCGTGTCTTACCTTACAACCGAAGAAAAAAGCCTATCAGGATATGGGGACAGCGGCATTTACGATTGCTCGGATGAATAACATTCGCAGCAGAGCCACAGAAATCGTAAATACTGATTATTTGTTTTTCCATTAAACCACAACGGCGGCAAGGCGAAATCCTTGTCGCTAATTTTATAGTAAAACGCTTAAACCCACGCCGATCGCCTTTGACATATTGCATACAACCTTGTTTTATGATATAATTTTTTTACAAATTAATGTAACCAAATTCCCAAATGCCACACTATATGAGTGAAAGGAGGCGAGAAAATGCAGGAAGCGAATGAAATGCGTGATCGGCTGATCAAAGAATTTGTCGAAAACTATATGGAAAAACTGTTTTACTTCTGTCTGAAAAAGACGGGAAGCAATATTGAAGCTGAGGATTTGACACAGGATATTGCACTCCAGATCATCACTGCTTTGAACAAAGGTACGATTCCGATGAGTTTTTCGGCATGGATATGGCAGATCGCACGCAACCGTTATTCCGTGTGGGCAACAGAAAAGCATAATCGCAACAAAGCGCTAACCGGTTCCGACATCGGCGATTATGAGATAGAAGACAAGCGCGAAAATATCCTTGATAAAATGATATATACAGAGCAGATGGCTCTGCTTCGGCGTGAGCTGGCGTTTATCAAGAGTGATTATCGCAACATCCTCGTTGCCTATTATATAGCTAACAAAAGCGTTCGTGAGATTGCATCATCGCTCACACTTTCAGAGACTACGGTAAAGCAAAGGCTTTTCCGTGCAAGAACAATATTGAAAGAAGGTATGGATATGGCAAGAGAATTTGGAAAAAGAAGTTATAATCCTGAGCAAGTTGCATTTGTACAGAACGGTAGAGATGGAAAGCATGGTCAGCCTTGGTCTATTATCACGCACTTGCTATACAAAAACATTTTTCTTGAAACACATAATAACCCGGAAACCGCAGAAGAATTGGCGCTTGAATTGGGTATAGCTCTGCCTTATATGGAGGATGAACTTGAATTCCTGGTTCGGGAGCAATTGCTTCGAAAGGAAGGCAATAGATATCAGACCAATTTTTCTATCGTCAGCAAAGAAGAACAAAGAGCGAAGTTTGATAAAAACAAACGAATACAAAAGCCTCTCACAGATAAAATTTGTAAATTGATTGATACCTATATGCAAGAAGACGGTTCAAAAGTAAATTGCGAAAACATCGGTTACGATGCGGCAAAATGGGCACTGATCGTTCGTACATTTGATTGGTTGAAGTGGTCTATTAAAGAATCGGACTATAATGCCGCTGGCGAATACCAAAATTCGTATCCGGAACGCCCTGATGATGGTGCTTGGACTTTGGTCGGATATGAAACTGTAGATTGGAAACAGCCAATGTTCGTGGGACAGAACGGATATTTTTCTTATGACAAAAATGAAATAGTAAAGAATGTTAATTTTGGTCAATTTAAATTTTTTTATAATCACATATATGAAAAAACTCCAGAGCATTTAACTTGGAAAGAGGCCTATACGCTTTGGCTTGTTTGTTCCGGACGAACGGAGGAAGCCGAAGGGGGATATCTTGAAAAACTCATGAAATACGGGTATCTCAAAAAACAAGATGGAGCCATTCTGCCGAAAATTGTGATTTTTGATAGAAACGCAGAACCCCCTTACAATGCAGCCTTGGCTCACACATTATCTACTCTAAAAAATGAAATTTTTGATCTCATTTCGCAAGCGCCTAATATTGAGAGAGGATATGTCGTTGAGCAAGCACTCAATGATGGATGGCTCAAATATGATGAGCGTACCGTTCATACAATCGGAGCGTATATATATCTTTAATAACAATCACCGCCGAGAGGAACCGTTTGGTTACTCTCGGCGGCATCTACATAAGCGCTTTTGCAACAGTGGAACTGAAAGCCCGGAAGACAGCGAATACTATTACCTCCCATCACCACCAAGGGACAAGTCTATCCGCATGCGCTGAAACACGGATCGATTTCGAAAAAACTTGGTATATGAATCATTTTTGTAGTGTAATGCCAAGAAAAAAGCCATTTGCGTAACGGAAAGCGGTTTTGTTTCGCTCAAGCAGCCTTTGTTTGCCATATTAATTAAATTAAATCCGTTTTTTCAATAGCTGCTTCGCCCGTTGATTGTTATCTGTAACCAGTAAGCATACCCATCTGCCTTTTTTCCATACGACCGCACTTGCCGCCATACTGTCAGGATCATATATGTAATTATCCTTCTGCTGCAAGCATTCAAGCCGCTCCCGCAGCAGTTCCTCTATCTGTGAAGCAGATATCTCATCTAACGCATAGTATAAATGGATCTCATAAACACGATCATCTTTGCATAGAGCGATGGCATATCGGTCAGACAGATTTGCCGGCGATTGACCGCCATATAATGCTTCCATCTTTTCTTCACTTATCCAACCTTCTGCGTTTTCTGCAGCACCGTCAAAATAAATCTGCACATCCGGATGTGATGCATCGCCCAACAGTAATGCCATTAGATCAGTCGCACTGGGTACCTGTCGCCCGCAGGCGGTCAACAATCCCATAAGCAAGCCCGCTATTAGACAACCGTTTATTAGCCATTTCATGCCATTTCTCCCTCTCGTTTTTTGCGTTATTTCACTCCTTCTATCCATAGTCGTAAGTTATCAGAAATATGCAGAGTGTTTACAATTTTTTTCTTGAATAATGCCATTAAATTCATTATAATAATTGTGTATTTTATTCTAATCAGATTATTCGCTTTTCTTTTTAATCATAATAAACAATAAGGATGCTTATGAAAAAAATATATACTCGAATTTTGTTTGCCGCAATTATCCTGCTGCCGACCTGCTTTGCAATTCTGTCCTTTCTTTATGCCCGCACGGAACCGATTCAAACAGCTTCTATAACAGCTATGGAATTAACAGGTCCCGACGGTACTACGGTTCACTTAGATGCTCAAATTCGTGAGGATGCTAAGCTAATCCGTTTTTTTATTGAACTGAATGACAACGCCCGAAGTATTGAAGCGCTCCCTTCCGATCTGGAGGAGAGCCCCTGCTACCGGGCAGTGTATATCGGTCGTTCTGCCCAAAAAGAATACTTTTACTATTTCTCATCTACAAAGCCCAGCAGCAGCTACTTTTTGGATCATAACGGCAATGCTTTTCAAATTGATGCCTCTGATACTATCGCCTTTCTTGACAGCGACTACTCCGGTGGGCTGTATACCTATTCCTGCCCTCCGCAGCTAACCGCTGTCGGTGAAACGGTTGAGCCAAACTCTGTAGCATGGAGCTACTTTACTTACAGTAATGTAGAACATACCGTTGTCAGAGATAAAGACGAACGTCAAACGCTCACAACATCTTATGCTTCCTTCACGCTTCAATTTGATATGTTTCCGGATGAAAGCAGTCTAAAAATCACCGATGACGATAATAATATCATTTATACCGGTTCTTATGCGGATTTTATTAAGGAAAACCGCTTGAAAGAGCTGGTTCGCAAAGATATGTGCCTTCATTTTGATTTGACAGCGCAATGGGCGTATAACGCTTCATTAGGCTATGGCGGAAGTGTTTCCTATCAATTTGATGTGCAGGTAATATTTGATCCCGCCGCTACCTTTTGGTTGGGAGAAACTGTGGTGGAATTAGGTGATTTTGTAGTTCTCAGCGGGAAATATGTAGAAGATATACAGGAACTCAGCTTCTCGTCTGAACCGTCTATTCAGTATGAACCGTTATTTTTTACAGATGGGGAATACGTCCGAGCATTGATTCCGATTTCTCAGAATTTACCCGATGGGGCCGGCGAGTACAAATTACAGGTTACCTATTTAGGCATTGTACACACTCTTTCTCTAAAAGTCAATGAAACTACCTATGCTTCTACTGTTAAGCGCTATAACTATGGCGGAAAGGTTTACACCTCAGCTCGAACGGAAGAATCGTTAGAAGCTTTCCGAAGCTTTATTTCTTCCCTGCCCTACCAAGAAACTCCTCTCTTCAACGGCTCCTTTGTAATGAACAGCGGAGAAAATTTGCGCGCTAGTTTTGGAAACACGATAGATAACGACACTTCCGCAAATCGCTTTTTATCAAACGGTACCGCATATGTAGCTTATGAAGGAACAAAAATATATGCTGTGAATCAAGGACAGGTCATTGCAGTAGAAAATACCGTATACGGCGGCAACACCGTAGTTGTTGATCATGGAATTGGACTGCGCAGCGTATATTACTGCGTAGGAAAGGTATCGGTTAGTGTCGGCGACATGGTCAGCACTGGCTCGCTTATTGGCACCGGTGCTGACAGCAAAGGCTACACCGATGGAATTACCGGCTACTGTGAACTGTGGGTAGGTAGTATACCTGTATCTTATTATCCGCTAACCGCCTCTGGCAGAACCGGAATGATTGTTTATGGAGATGTAACCGAATGATAAAACAGCTAATCCAGCCACTCCGCTCAAAGCTTGATCGATGGGTCCGAACTATCTGCGTGATACTTTCCCTTCTCTGTTTCCTTTACTACATCACCGTTGGAGTTATGGTTGGATTCGGCGTATCTCTGCTCTTCGTTTGGATTCTGTTGGGTATGCTGCTTGGTGCGACGGCGGTTTGCTTTCCCGCCCTCCGAATAAGATGGCGCAAGCTAAAAAAACCAATCCGTATAGTGGGAACAGTTGCCCTTCTGCTCATTATTTTCTTTGTGTGTATGGTAGCAGGATTGATTTTCAGCGGCTTTTTTACTGATATATCAGACAGCAGCGAGATTGATTGCCTGATCATCCTTGGCGCGCAAGTAAAATCAGATCATCCCAGTTTGGCACTTGCCAGACGAATTGATGCTGCTTATGAATACCTTCATGCCCATCCTAATACGATTGCCATCGCCTCAGGCGGTCAGGGAGCCGATGAACCGATCAGCGAGGCACAGTGTATTTACGACTATTTAGTAGAGCGAGGAATTTCTCCAGACCGGATCATATTAGAAGATCAATCCACCAGCACTGCTGAAAATCTTCAAAACAGCGCGCGTTTAATCCCAAATAACTGCCAGCGCGTCGCTATCGTTACCAGTAATTTTCACGCTTTCCGCGGACAGCGTACTGCGCTAAACTATATGCCTGACAAAAAAATATACCGCCTTCCCGCATCCTTTCCCCTCTACCTGCTCCCTCACTATATGGTTCGTGAATTTGCTGCTGTAATCGTAGACACGCTGCGCGGTAATCTCAAATTGGTTTAACTGCTTCAAAAACAATGAAATTCCCCTTTTGAGAAGATTTTGCACAAGTCGGTAAAAACATACAATGAAAAAAAAAGCCTCCTATGGTAGAATGTAAGAACATTTATCATAGGAGGCTTTGCAATGGCGAGAAGATACAAACATATAGCGGAATATGAAGCGGTCATACTTCGTATGAAAAGCGAAGGAAAAACAAGAAGAGAAATCGGAGAAGCAGTTGGTTTCAGCAAGGAACAAGTCAAGGGCCTTATCAAGAGATGCAATCGGAAGCAGGAAAAGCTCGCCGACGGAATGGTCATTCACCAAAAAGCAGACCGCCTAAGAAAGATTACGAAGTCGCAGAAAAAGCCCAAACAGCAGAACTGCGGTATAGCAACCGCTTCTCGAAACTTCAAAGAATCGACACATTTCGCTGCTCGAATACTTCTCCTTATGGCGATAGATCACCCTATATTTTACACTTATCCTCACTTCCTTTCTGTGAGCAAGAGAAAATCCCGCATCAGTTCGTTTTCCATCTCAAGTTGCTTGATCCTTACTTCTTTCCGGGCAAGAACATGCTTATGTAGGAAAGATAGACACACCCGCATGGGATCTTCCGCTCGCCGAGAAAATCCGGGAATATCAGAAGTGTATTTCTGCATAACGCGAAGAACGGTCTTGGGATTCTTGCGCATTTCTTATTTTTCCAGCCATATCTGTAACTCCGCGATAGCCATAGGTGCTTGTGGCTACAACCTGCTTTCCGTTGTCAGGCGCAAGAAATACCGCAATTACAGTGAACATCTACACAGATATCCGAATTTGCTCAACAGAGATTTTTACGCAGATTGTCCCAATCAGAAATGAGCGGCGGATAGTTCATATCATCCAATCTCGTTCTTTTCACGATCAGAGCTGTCATGAGGAAAGAAAAGGTCCCCGCGGACCAGCAACTCCACAGTGACCAAGGATTTCAGTACACCAGCATATTTCAAGCTGACACAATCATACCACTTCAAAGCAGTTTTCACTGCCTGAAAAAAGCAGCATTCCGTCGCAAAAATGGATCATCATACCCCCGTCCATGTTAAGATGCGAAAATCCGTATGACAACGCTTTGGCTGTAAATTTTTTCACGATCCTCAAAACCGAGTGTATTTACCGAGCAAAAATCCGCACCTATGAGGAGGTACGCCTCCTCATAGGTGCATACATTCAATTCTACAACAATAAACGTGTCCAACTCAAAACAAAACTGCCCTCTCTTGAGATTAGATGTCAGTTTACTGCTTGAATTTCGATATTTTCTATCATAGAGGGCTTTTGGCGCTGTCTGTACAAAAATGGGGCAGTTCAATAAAATCTTGTCAAAAGAGGAGAATTTTATCAATCAAAAGAATCGATGCAGTTCATTCAATAATCAATGAATCAACAAAAACGAAACAACGGTGCTGCCAAGCGCGACAAACAATTCGATCGACAGAAGTTAAGCTTTATGAGCAATTTCGCAGATAATGGAAAACAGCTTCAAGTCAGTCGTTTTTATTACAATTTATAACAGTAGCGTTAGATTTTTTCGAATCACCTAAGTCCTCATTCAGTTCAATTCCCGCCTGCCATCCAATGCACGGAATAAAGTTACTTCATCAGCATATTCAAGGTCAGCGCCTACCGGCATACCGTAAGCCAAACGGGATACCTTCACTCCTAACGGTTTCAGCAAGCGGGTAAGATACATAGCAGTCGCTTCCCCCTCCACAGTTGGATTGGTCGCGATAATCACTTCCTCGACCCGCTCATTTTGCAACCGTTCAAGCAACTGCCCGATTTTAAGCTGATCCGGTCCGACCCCATTCATAGGAGATAATACTCCTTCCAACACATGATAGCGCCCCGAATAGTCTTTTACACGCTCAATGCTCATGACAGCTCGGGCATCCTCGACCACACATATAATCGGTTTTCGGCTGGAATCATCGCAAACTGAACAAATTTCGCCCTCGCACAAATTGTTGCATATTCTGCACCGGTGAATCCGATGTTTAGCAGAGGAAATTGCATCGGCAAACTGATCAGCTTCTTCTTTACTCCAATCAAGCACTGACAAAGCGTAACGCGCGGCCGTTTTCCGTCCCACACCGGGAAGCTTAGCGAATTGCTCAATCAGCAGCTCCAACGGCAGAATGTATTCGCTCATTTCAGAACAGTCCGGGAACGTTCATTTGTCCGGTAATCTTTTCCATTTCAGCAGAATTGATCGCCTCTACCTTTTTAATCGCCTCATTAACGCCCGCCACTAAAATATCGGAAAGGGTTTCAATATCATCAGGATCAACGACTTCCGGAGAAATTTCAATATTCATAATTTCTTTTTTACCGTTAATTTTTACAGTGACAACACCGCCGCCTGCCTGCACTTCATATTCCTTCGCATCCAGCTCTTCCTGAAGCGCCGCCATATCTTCCTGCATTTTCTGAGCCTGACGGATCATTCCCTGCATATTATTGGCACCGCCTGATGTGTATTCTTTGGGAATTCTTGATTTCATGTTTAATCATCCTTTTCTAAAAAATGTTGACTTATCTAAAACAGGTCATCCATTGCGGATACAGCCTTGTTTTTACTTTGATTTACCTCAATCAGCACCTCGCTGAATTGATCTCCCTGAGCAGCAGCCAATGAATGCAGCTTACTTTCTGCTCCGTTACCGATCAGCATTGTCTTGGAAAATGAATCCGACACCAACACGTGCAGACGATCCGAAGCATCAATCAACGCAGCTGCACTGCGCAGAAACGGTGCGCTGCTCACATCCACTTTTTCATACTGAGCAATCAGATCTGCCCAACCCATGTATTCCTTATCGGCAGCTTCCCTAACTGTTTGGGTGCTTTCGCGATTTGAGAACTTCTCTAATATTCGATCTGAATCTAATGATGATTGCCCCAGATCTGCCGCTTCAATCTCCGATTTTGCAGAAGCTGCTTCCTTATGCCCAAGAGCACCCTGAACGTTTGACAAGGGGGTTACAGGCATCTGAGTCGGTGCAGATGGCAATACCGCTCCTCCGCCCGCAATTAACATTGTCAGCTTCTCTTCTAAACCGGCAATACGGGCAGACAATGCCTCATTGGAATCTCCAAAAGCGTCAGAACAAAGTCTAAGCAGTGTCATTTCGGCGCAAATACGCTTGTCCTCTCCCTTTCCCATCAGTAAAAACGCATCTTCCAACAGTTTCACATGATAAAGCAAGGTCTGATAGCGAAAAAATGAAGCCAATTCACACAACTCAGTTAACTCACTGTCGCTGTAATCGAGAATTTCTCCTGACACTGGATTAGAATCAGGCGTAATTTTCAGCAGCTTCTGTACCATCATATCCCGGTAATAACCGATCAGATCGGTAAAAAATACCGACAAATCCACTGCAGAGCGGTAAAGTCCTGATATTTGATCAAGAATGGCGCTGTAGTTTCGTTCCTTAATGCAATGCACCATCCCGGCAACCTGTTCTCTTCCGCACACACCCGCAGCTTCCCCTACGCAGTCAGCATCCACTATTTTTCCTTCGCCAGCGCACAGCTCCAACATACTGACGGCATCACGCATTCCGCCCTGAGAAAGCCTCGCAATCATTCTGGCGCCATCCTCAGTCAACCGAATGCCTTCTTTCTCTGCAATGTAGTTTAAACGCTGCATGATGGTTCCTATAGAAATCCTGCGAAAATCAAAGCGCTGACAGCGAGAAAGAATCGTTGCAGGTATTTCCTGCATTTCAGTAGTAGCTAAAATAAAAATAACCTTCGAGGGCGGTTCCTCCAGCGTTTTTAAGAGCGCATTGAACGCCCCTTCTGAGAGCATATGCACCTCATCGATGATATACACCCGCGTGCCTGCTTCCGATGGAGTAAAAATCACTTCTTCCCGAATATCCCGAATGTAATCGACACCGG
>CAZMTU010000039.1:0-1684 GCA_964569225.1 uncultured Lachnospiraceae bacterium
AAAGTTAAAGCGCGCTCCTATCTCTCCTGCCAATTAGGTGAGAATGATCATTCTCACTTGACGAATGAAATTCATCAGTAAACCATTAACAGAAAGGAATCATAACATGAAAAATAATATCCGCATTACCGCCATGAACAGCATTGACGAAGGCTGCTATCATTCCATTGACGTCACTGGCATTGGTACTATAAAAGGCGCCTGCACCGCCGATGAAGTCCGAGTTGCAGGTATTTGCAATGTTCACGCGCCGCTGAACACCGACAGGCTGACCGTCAGCGGTATGGTGACAGCTAACAATACCATCCGAGCCGATCACATCAAAATTTCCGGTATAATTACCGCAAACGATTCGCTGCTGTCAAACAGCATCGAATGCGCGGGAATATTATCCGCCTCTAAGGAACTCAGTGCCGACGAGATTTATATATCCGGCTGCATCAAAGCAAATGAAGTATTCGGGGACAAGGTAACTGTTGAACGCCGAGGCTTCCAAAAGCGCAGCGAACGCTCGCACATAAAACACATTGAATGCACGACACTTTCAGCAAATCTTTGCGATTTCGGTGATATCTGGGTTCAAAATGTTACTTTAATCGGCGGCTGCACTGCAGAAAAGATTTATTGCGATGGAGAAGTGAATATATCTCCTGACTGTAAAGTCGGAAAAATCATCCGTTCCGGTGATGAAGAAAGTAAGACAGATACCGAAAAAGCCTCCCATCCGACAGATACTGTCAATGAAACGGCAAACTCCAAGACAAAAACGGATGATTTTGATTGCCGAGCGACAAATGGCAGCGAGTTTTCAATTGACCTATCCGGCTTATCTGCACTGTCTGACATCGGCGAAAAGGTGCAATCAGCGTTAAGCGCTATTGACAATGAGGTTCAGACGGCTTTAGACGCTATTGATATTAACGGTGAGGTTCAATCGGCTTTAGACGCTATTGATATTGACGGTTTGTTAGAAAATACACACAGCATAACAGCTTCTCCGAAAACCGACTGCGCTTCGGAAAACAGTATTGATACTGATTCAAGTATTGAAAAAACCGGTTTTAAGAATCGTAACGAGAACAGCAACTTCACCGTTTCAACAGACGATATTCCCTGTAACCGTTATATCGGAATGACTCTGAACAGTCTGCCTTGGGAACACGATAATACACTGAGATTAGCTGCATTTGCCGGACGCAATTTAATCATGCAAGGTCCTCCTGATATGACTATGCTTTTAATTGATGAAATCGATTCGGATTGCAAAAAAATGTTAAATGATCTGCCGTGGAAGAACGATGATACCCTTCGACTGCTGTCATTTACAGGCCGCACTGTTGGCTCCCAAATAAGTGGCATTAGCTTTATTCTGGAGAATGACGCCAACTTTAATGTGGAATGTTCCGGTTCACTGAAATGTGAGGATGTAAACGCAGAAGTATATGCCGTAGGCGACGTTGCATGCAATGATATAAATGGCAAAGTAATTGCCGACGGCGACGTCAACTGCGATGATGTGAGCGGTTCTGTCACTTCGCGCGGTGCCATTACCTGCGGTACTGTGGACGGCGAGGTAAACGCCGACGGCGACGTCAACTGTGATAATGTGAGCGGTTCTGTCACTTCGCGCGGTGCCATTACCTGCGGTACTGTGGACGGCGAGGTAAACGCCGACGGCGACGTC
>CAZMTU010000039.1:1784-19292 GCA_964569225.1 uncultured Lachnospiraceae bacterium
GTCAACTGTGATAATGTGAGCGGTTCTGTCACTTCGCGCGGTGCCGTTGCCTGCGGTACTGTGGACGGCGAGGTAAACGCTGAGGGCGACGTCAACTGCGATGATGAGGAAAACGGCCAAAACGAAAACTAATCAACCCAAACATATCAAAAAGGCGGCGGAAATTCCGTCGCCTTATTTTTTAGAACAGCAGTACAAATCATCATTTTCCACAGGCAACCTGCTCTGCCAACGATTGCTGATAGATCCGAGCTACCTCCTCGTATATTCCTAATGCCCTTTGCGCAAAAACTTCGGCTGAATAGCAAGTTACCATATGTTCATGTGCCGCATATCCCATTTTTTGACGCAGCTTAGGATTCATCAGTTCTGTCATATACCGGGTAAAATCTTCAAAATGATCGTATTGCCACCCATTTACACCGTCAATAACCACATCCTTCAGGCATTCATCCCGTCTGCATAAAATAGGTAATCCAGCCGCCTGTGCTTCCAAATAGGTAAGTCCCTGCGTTTCACTGGAAGAGGCGCATACAAACACATCAGACGCCGTATAGCATGCTGCCACTCGATCATGAGGAATCATCCCTGTAAAAATAACCCTGTCATTCAGATTTAACCGCTCCGCTGTTTTCATCAATTCCTGACGGTCAGGCCCGTCTCCCACGATCATCAATCTAATATTCTTTTCCTTAAGCAAGTTCATATATTGAAGCAATTCCGCAAAATTTTTCTCTTTTCCCAACCGTCCTACCGCAATCAATAGACAGGTATCCGTATCTACTCCGTATTGAGCACGAATTTCCGATCTGTCTGAATGATCTTCAAAAGGTGATGCTTCAATTCCGGTCGGCACAATATAAACCCTTCGACCATCCGGGCCGATCCCATATCCTTCCAGCATTTTCCGCACCTTTTCAGTAGGCACGATCACTGCCTGCAAATTTTTACACAGCCATCTGGAAGCACTGGCGACAATCGCTTTTCCAATTCGTTCACTGGGTGAAAAATAATGCGTATAATCCTCATAAGCGGTATGATAGGTATGAATAATCGGAATATTCAGACGATGAACCATTCTTCTCGCCAATATATAGCTGGAAAATTCACTTTGCGAATGAATAATATCCGGATGCCATTCCAGAAGATTTTCCACCAGCTCATTGCATATAGGCAGACAAACTCTCGCATCCGGATAGACCAGATCGGCATCCATTGAGCCAAGGTAGGTCACATTTCCATCTACATATGAATGCAAATCTCTGGACAGCGTCAGAATTTTCACCTCGTGTCCCATTTTTGATAAATATTTGGTGAGATGCTGAATCGAAGTCACTACGCCATTCACCATAGGCAGATAGCAATCGGTGGTTATTAAAATTTTCAAGCTTATTTACTCCTTTCTGGAGATGTCTGTGAACAGTATAGCACAAACAAATCAATCTTACAAGGGGCAAATCTGTAAACAAGCTGTAAAAACTATATTTTTTCTTTTATGATCATCAAATTACGGTTTATTTTCCTTATTATTCCATTATTCCGCAATGGCAAATATCATATGTTCAATACTATTCAACACGGTCAGGTAGTTCTCTTCATCAGAAAGCTTATTCAAAACAATCAGAAGCCCTATGGCGCCGGATGTCCCGCTTTTGGGCGCGGTTATATCTACTTTGATCACTTCAGGCATAGCTTCACAAATAGTACGGATCGCGCGGGATGTTTCTGCCGCGCTGTCCAGCTCCCCATAAAAGCGCACCAATTTTTTTTGCTGGATTTCAAACAGGGTCAACAGCGTTGTCGTCACAATTACAATAACGGCGCATATCAGCGCGCCTTCATAAAAGCCATACCCCAGCGCAACTCCAATTGCCGCGGTACACCATACGCCAGCCGCAGTCGTAAGTCCCGTAACTACCGATTGATTTTTTACCAATATCGTTCCCGCGCCTAAAAAACCAATCCCCGAGATAACCTGTGCGGAAATTCGGAATACATCTCCGCTGATTCCTAACTGATACACAACATACAAACTCATCATAGATGTCATGCAAGCACCGATGCATACCAAAACATGCGTGCGCAATCCAGCTGCCCGTCCGTGCCTTCCCCGTTCTAAACCGATCAGCCCGCCGATCAGGCAGGAAAGCACCAGTCTAAGCGCCACAGATACTCCATTAAATTCGATCAACATCTTGCAAAAATCTTCCACCCTTTTCCCTCCAATCTTTTTCAGCGCTTGTATCTCAAAACGCTCAAAAAAGGCTGCCTTGCGGCGCAATAACTTCGCAAAGCTGATTAATACAACAGCTGCCGTATTTGCCCGTCCGACTTTATGCGGCTATTGTACCATACTCTCCCGTATTCGTCAATTCACATTTCCTTAAAATTTATTCAAAAAGCTCAAATTAACGAAAAAACTTGCCCCTTTCGCCAAAATTTTCATTAGTTTTCTGAAAATACAGCGGAAAGGAACAAGTTTATCGAACTTTCGGATAATTCAATTATTCATCCGGCGCCACCGGACGCCAATAATATTCATCAGTAGCACTGAGCAAAATGCCGTCCTCCGAATGCTGCACTACCCGCAGCGAGTTGACCGGCATATCATCTACTCTAACGCGCAACCGTCCGTTATCAAGGAATTCAGTTTCATTCACAAACAATTTTCCGTCAATTTCAATCTTACTCCATAGGGTAAAATGACTGCCATCTACATATAAATAACCGTCATCCCAGCTAATCTCTTCAATCGTAATAGGATAAACGCCCATGGTCATATCTGTTCTGGAAGGATAGTATGCTATATTTCCGCCATAGACATATCGCTTTCCGTAAAGCATATCATATTCCAACTCCTGAAGCCCCTCCTGATAATCAGAACGGTTTATCATTTGCTGATGATATTTCGTTATAATTCCCCTATGGATATTTACCATATTCATGACGACTGCTCCCAACTGATAAGCACACAAATCGCCCGGCTGCGACTGCGTTTGTTCCAATCCCATATTGGAAACAATCACATATTCGGTTTGGAACACATCTCCGTTTTCCAAATCGCTTGAAGATATGGACAGACTGGGCAAATGATCGCCATACATCACTAAAACGGTTTCTTCGGGATAATTGCGAATTATTTCGACCAAGCGGTGAATAAATTCATCCATTTCTCTAAGTTGATTGACATAGTAAGTCAGCACGGCAATATCCGAAAGCCCGCCTTCAAGCGTTCCGTCCACAAAGCTGGCGGTAATTTCACTGACATAATCATCCGGCAGCGTACCGGGAGGGTATTTCCCATGCCCCTGCACAGATACAGCCATAATAAAATCGCTTTCTTCTGTGGATTGAAGTGCAGCTAAAATCTCCTCAACCAATATATCATCCTTAGGCCAGATACCGCTGACGTTATATTCTACATTTTCCATATACTCAAGAGAGGTAAAGGAATCAAAGCCCAGATTCTGGTAAACCAAATACCGATCATAGAAGGTTCCCTCATAGTTATGAATCGCGTGCGCGGCATAGCCCAGTTCCTTTAAATTATAGGCGGCCGATTCACAGGTATAGCTCCGGAGCACTGTCTTGTAGGGATATTCTCCGGCACCAAAATAGGCAAGATTCATTCCGGTCAATATCTCAAATTCGGTATTGACTGTCCCCGCTCCTACCGCCGGAACAGTCAGAAAACCGCTGATCGCTTCCGATTTCAATTGAGTGAAATAAGGGATAGGATTCTCGGAAAACTCAATATTGGTCAGATAATTTACATCAAAAAAAGATTCAAGCTGTAAATAAATAATATTAGGCTTTTTTTCAGGCTCGCTGTCTTCACCGGCACCGATTTCATTCAACAGCGCCTGAATTCGATCTTCCGAATAGTCATCCGGCTGTTTGATCCCCCGATCAAAAATCCCTACAACATAGCAATAAGGGAATCCGTAATCCAAATAAGCGTCGGCCAGATTAGGGAATTTAGTCTGCAGCACACCGGTCGCGAGCCCGATCTCGAATCCCGCAAAAAGCAGCAACAGGGACGCTACAAAGCAGCTTACCCCTTTTTTCCAATAGAGTTTACTCTTCGGTGCCTTAATCGCCAGAAATACCAATCCTATCAATACGATCACGATTCCGGCGATAATCAAAACAATTTCAACAGGGCTGAGATAAACCTTGAAAATCCGAACTACACTGGGAATCAGGGTGAGATCATTCACTGAAAAGGGAGTTACCCGTTTGAAAAGCAGAACACAGTTAGCAATTCCAAGGCCAAGCCATATGACCGAGAAAAATGCCTGTAAAAACAGCTTACAGGGTGTCAACCAAGAGATTGCAAGGGTTGCGAAAATCAGTAGCGCCGAAAAAACAAACGCGTAAGGCGCCTGAATCAGAAAAATAACCGCTTTCAACAATGAGTGCCGTGAAAGCGCTTCAATTATCAATTCCAGCACCAGTGCCAGAACAACCAATGCTGACAGCGAATCAAACAGTCGGTAATTGCCCACCGCGTCCCGTTGGATCAGCTTACCTTTCAGCTTTTTAAACCATTCGGTAAGCGTTTGTTTGACGGTATGAATCATTCACTCAAATCTCCATTCTGCCGACATACAGATGAACATACGCATTTATATGTACACCACAAATCGTTATGAAATTTACATTTTGAAGAGCAAAAAGAATAAAAACTCAATGACAGGGGAAGGAAAAACGGATATCAATCAATAGACTTAGCTAAACCTTCGAGCCGCTTTTCAAGATATTATCCTCAAAAAAGGGCTGCTGCAATCAAATACAGCAACCCTCATAATCATTTTTTCAGGCATCTGCGTTGGTATTAGCCTGTGCGTATTTTGCCCAAAGTTCGTCCACCGTATAGCCGGTTAGTTCCTTCCATGAGGTAGAAGTGCGGTATGTACCTTTTTTCAGGAGATCGTTCAGCTGATATGCCAAATTATCGCTTACATTCTGTTCAGCCCATTTCAGGAAAGCGGCGGTTACTCGATATGCATCAGTATACTTTTGCTTGGGATTATAGGCAGGCAGCTTCCATCCATCCTTGTCATTAAAAATGCCAAACCGATCTCTGCCATAATCGGCAAGCCCCTCTGTCAACCAGCCGGGCATCCGTTCCTCGTGACGGCGATGCGCTTCTTCCTTCTCCTCATCAGTCATATCTTCCCAACGCTTATGGGGCTTATCATCGTCTTCATCCTCGTGATGCCAATAATTCTGCGCCACATGTACCAATTCATGCGTCATGCTGTCCGCGTCAAACCGATGATTTTCATAGTATTTAGGATTCATAATCACCTTGGGAATTTCGGTATAGGTAGCCGCCACACCGTCATATTCCGGTTCTACTACATAAGTAACAGGCCGGATTTCTCCATAATTGAAGAAATCGGAAATTTCTTTGTAATTTCGATCAAATGCTTCAACGATCATTGCCGCCAGACCTTCATCCAATAGATCCTTGTTTTCAAAAGCCAATAAGTATTTTTCAGAGAGCTTCATACTTTATTTTTTCCTTTCATATAGCACATATACGCTGCTTCTATGCAAATTGACATTATTGTTTAGGAATATTATATACCGCGCCAGAGGTTTTCCGTCCGGTCGAAGGGTCGGTGATTTTACCGTTATCCGCCGCGTACATTTCCCAAAGCTCATTCAGCGAGTATCCTGTGATGCGATCAAAGAACTTACTGGTATAAACCTCTGTTCTCAATGCTTCGTTTAGCTGTTCTGCCAATGTCGGACAAATATTTTCCTCTATCCACACAAAGAAACGAGCGGTAATCCGATACGAGTCGGTATAAGACTGCGATTTACTAAACGCGTACAGTTCAAACCCTTGAGGATACATTCCGTAAACATAACGGCTGTAATCGGTCATCCCTTCCACGATCCAGCTTCCGCTGTCCTCAGTATCCGGTCCGCCGTAGCCGGTTTGATAATTTTCCTGACAAACATGCGTTAATTCGTGAGTAATCGAATCTACCGAAGTATAATTCTGACTTGTATAAAATTTCAAATACATGGTGACTAAAGCTTCGTTTTCCTTGCCAGTCCCACGTGTATCCGCTACACCGTCACTGGTAGTATTGACGGTATATACAACATCCTTCATTTTGCCATGGTTCCATGCTTCCGCCAGTGTTGCGTAAACCGTATTAAAATTTTCGATCAAACGGCTGGGGCTGAACTGACTGCTTCTGGTAGGCAGCTTACTCTGATCCGCCTGAGGAAAGTCGAGAAATTTGTCAGACAGCAGTTCCTCTGAAACCTGCTCTTCTTCCGTAAATCCTTTATCTTCAAACGGCACGGAAACATATACCTCGTTGCCTTCCTTGCCCTGTGAATTGCAGGCAGTCAAACAAGGCATCAATGCCGCCATGCTGAGAATAGCTGCCAAAAGCATTGCAGTTTTTTTCATAATTCACTCCATTCCGCCGTTGGTGCCAATGCACTCATACGGCACAAATCATTCAAAAAATTCACCCGTGTCAGCACAGTCGCCTCAACAAGACGAGCTCCATGCTTGTCAAAGAAGCGCCCTGCTTGTAAGTGACAGCGGTTGAGTTTCATTGCCGATTATGCTTTAACGTCTCCATTATATCCCATTTACCGGAATTTGTCAACCTTTCAGCGCAATTATTTTTATTTATCTTCTCCGCTGTTTTTCTTCTTATGCGAAGGATTGGACGCCGGTTCAGACAGGTTTTCAGCGCTTTCCATATCTTCCTCATGCCTTTTGGAGGCACCCAAAAACGTTTCGGTCTCTGCCGCAGCCACAGACGGATTAAACGATGATTTATCAGTTTCTGCAGAAAGCTTCGCTAACTCCAACGCATCTCTTTCTTTCCGTATAGCTTCTTCCTGCGCTAACACTTTTTCAAATGCTCTGCGCATTGCCGGCAGCTTCGGACGGAAAAACCGACGGTCAATCCACCAAAGCAATATACCGATCAACAATCCGGCTATGCTGATTACAAGCCCGGCTGTCATATAATCGGAACAGTAACGAAGCTCCAATGTATGGTCCCCCGGCGTAATTTCAAAGGCAAGCAAAGCATCTAATGTTTTGATCGGTTCAACCTTTTTACCGTCTACATAAATATTCCATCCCTCATCATAAGGAATCGTAGTAAATACGATACTGCAATTTTCCGGCACATAAATGCTGCCGGTTAAGCGGCTTTCACTGTAATCGTCCTCAATCTTAAAATTTCCCTCTGCCAAACGAGTAAAAGCATCCTTGAATACCGCTTCATCCAAATAATAGAAAATTCCCGGTTCCTGCATAACGTAGAACTTCTGATCTTCTGACGTGAAAGTGATATCCAAACCATAGTCAATGCCATGACTCAGCTTGCCCAATTGCTGAATACAGTCGCTTTCATTGCTGAAGCAGGTACCCGTAAGATTATTGCTGTCGCCTCGCAGGCTCCAATCCACCGAACGGGGATACTCAGTTGCAAAAAAGAAGTATACATTGCTGTTTTCCGGAACGTCCTCAGGCAATTCAAAACGATAGCGCATTTTTCCGCTTTCAGAGTTATTTGTTCCATAGAAATAATAAGGCGTTTCAACCTTTATTTCATTGCCGTTCTCATCCAGAATGGGATTCCCGTTTGCATCGGAAAGCATTTTAATCGCTACGCCTGAATAAGTACATTCGGTGTTTGAATCCATCGTAAGGCTATAATCAATGGCTTTAAATACCTCTATCGTCTCATCGCTTCCAAGCAGTGCAGTCACGATCGCATTAATCGCTTCAAAGGGCGATACATAATTGGATACATTATAGTTCCAAAGCTCAAGATTCTGTATATCACCGCTTGCCGCGTATGCCACCGAGAGCGCGTACGGGTTCAGATAAGCATAAAGACTGTTTTCAAGATCCTCCATATAAGCCTCATAATAATCAGGGACTTTGTCGGTCTGATCATAAATAATATATTTCAGTCCCAGCAAGGCGTCGGCCGCCGGCGTACCGCCCAGATACTTGGACCAGTGAGAGGTGGAGGAGTAGCCGAGATCATTGAGCAGCCGGATGGCTGAAGCGTTCAGCGTTGACGTTGAGTTGGATATTCCTCGAATATTCAGCGCCATATTATCACATACATTTCGGAAAACAGTCTTTTCCATCCGATAAAAGGACTGATCCGATTCCTGTACTGAATTTACGATTCCCTTTACCCTGTCCATATAGCTCACATAGCTGGTACGAGTGGAAATCACCACATCGGCGTCTAAGGAGGTTATGTTCAGCATACCCGCAATGACCATTTCACCGCACACCAGCGCCGAAAGGACCACTGTTCCCACTGGCTTCCAGTGCGCGCTTATATACGCCGCCAGTCCTGCCAAATGACCGGCAATCAGCAGAATAGACAGCCATACGCAAAGGAAAGTATCTACAAATTCCAAATTTTGCGTTTGCAGCAGGATAATCAGCCCGACTAATCCCGCTCCGCCCCATAAAAGCTGAGCGGGCGGCGTCTGCGCCAATTCCTCTGCTCCCCGGCAGGCAAACACAATAAGCAGAAAGATAAACATGAAGCTATACCGGTAATTCAACCAGTTAGGACGCTGAAAGCAATGCCAAATCAGATCCGATACGCTGTTTTCCATGCAAATCACAAGAAAACTAAGCATGAACACCGCGCTGATTTTCTCCCGCAGCTTTACATTTTTGGAAAGGAAGAAAACAGGAAGGATCAGCAGAGTCAGCAAACCGCAGTAAACAAACGGAAGCCCGTCCGGACGGACGGTATCGTATCCGCCCGGCAGCATTTTTGCAAAAAATTCGATCAGATTGAACTGCGAAGTCATTTCCCAAGACGGATCGGAGAAAGTTGTTTTTCCGAAAGTCAGCGCATAATAGGTAGGAATCAGAATTAGCGCGGATATTGCCAGCGACACTGCCGCCGATATGCCCATCCGGATCAGTGATTTCAGAAAATGAAGCTTTTCTCCATAAAAATTATTGCCATAATCCGCACTGGAAGCAATATAATAATAAAAGAAGTAAAAGAATACAAAAATGCAAACCATGTAGCCTATGTAAAAGGTGGACATTAGCGTCAGCGTCAGTGTGACTACAAATAGCGTACAGTTATGTTTTTTGATGATCTGCTCCACACCGTAAATCACCAGCGGAAAAAGCATAAAGGCATCCATCCACATCGTGTTATGCGCGTAGGCGATCACATAAGAGGAAAGCGCGTACATGGTAGAGAAAAGAATGACCCACAGTTCTTTCACTGCCGGACGGTTCTTTTTCAGATAATAGGACATAGTAGCGCCGCTAATGCCGCATTTAAGCAAAATGATTGTAAGCAGCGCTTCCGTAATATGATTTTCCGAAAAGAAAAACACTAAATAAGAAAGCGGACTTGCCAGATAGTAAGCATAAATGCCGATAAATTCTCCGCCCAGCGAACGCGCCCATGAATAAAGGAGATTGGCGTCTCCATGCAGCGCGTTTCTCAGCGCTTCAAAAAAATAAACGTACTGACCGTTCAGATCCAGTACCAATACCGAATTCTCACCGAAAGGATAGCACCCCATGAGAATATACATTGCCCAATAAAGGATCAGCGGCACCAAAAAGGCGCAAATCACATAACTGTAATTCTGCAGCAATTTTTTCAGTCTGCCGAAAAAAGTATGCTCATCCGGCGCCGGCAATTGCGGCAATAACCGTTTGTCTTTAATGAATTTCATAGCGTTTCCCTTTACATCATCATTTTAGTGGAGTTTGCTCTGAATTGCCATTTTTCAGAAATCTAAACCGGTTCCCCATTAACTGCCCGAATATTCTTCTCCAGCTTTACCCTTGGAACAGTCACATCTCTTCCGCAGCCATTGCATTTAATCCGTACATCCGAGCCAATCCGCAGAACAGTAAATTCAAACCCGCCGCAGGGATGGGCCTTCTTCATTCTTAGAACAGCTCCGGCGTCAAACCGTATAATCTTCATATAATCACCCGATAAGCACGCTGCCGTAATCACTGAGCAAACCGTTAAGCGAATCTACATCAAAAACGATCCTGATCTCGCCGCTGCTAACCGGCGCTAAATCGCCCGGACTGAACAGGAATACAATTGAAGTGCGCGTCATATACCAACGGCTGTTTAAAAGATCGGAAAGCAATGCTTCCTGACCTTCATATAGACCTGCTGTTTCGGTATCCTCTACTGCCTGTTTTAAGTTCTTGATAAGCGTATCCTGCGCGCCATCCTTCAGCAGAGCGGATAAAAGAATTTCATTCCCCACCCGCAGATCAATATTATAAAAACGGGCATAGGAAACGGTTCTTCCTTCAGAAGTGGTTTCGTTGTACAAATAAGTCAGACTGGCAGCTTCCGAGGTAAAATAATTAAGCGTAAACCGCACCTGAATTGAAGGGGTAGTCAAACCTTCCCTTCCAGCCGCTATATCGGCTGCATATTTCACATGCAGCGTTTCAACATACTGTCTGATTTGAGTTTCAATAGCCTCTAACCGTCCGATCAGCGTTTCCTGAAGGCTGCTGTCTCCGGTAATACTGGCAACTGGCAAGCTGAGCGAAACCGACAGTACCGACTTTTCATTTTGTGAAATCAAATATTGCTCTGTTTTCTCTCCGATACCGCCTGTAGGCACTTCAATCGGATCACTCGTGCTGAATGTTGCAATGTATGATGTCTGATCCGGATCGCCGGTAGTTAAATCGGCGTCACCGGTAGTAACAGCCGGATCTTTATTGGGGGCACAGGCAGACAGCAAAATAAGCATCAGACCCACGCTGATAATCTGACGGATTCTCATATCCAACACTCCAAATCTGGGAATTCTAAGAAAAGCTCACTAATCAACAGCCGCAATACATAGGCAAAAAAATTACAGTCAATCCATTGAAAAAAAGCGGCGGTTTTGCACGCGCTTGCGCCTGTAAGGGAATGGCGCATGCCATTGAACCGAACCGTTGCGGCAGGCTCCGCCTGTGTTTTTGGGGCTTTTACGCGACTATTATAACACAGCACAAGGGGGATTTCAAGAATATATCATGAATTTTTTCCAAAATATATATATGTTTTAGCAGAACAAAGAAAAAAACGGGAGATTTTCTCAGAAAAAATCATTTTACGACTATTAACTTGATAAACCGCGAAAAAAGTGGTACAATAAAATCATACATGCAAAGCCCTCCGCCCCCGACTGTCTGAGTATCATCTGCATTTTTTACCAAAAACGATAGGAGAGCAGCATACAGAAAGGAAGAAAGCTATGAGCGCTGAATATACAATGAAAGGGATTCTCTTCGATTTAGACGGTACTCTGGCTGACACACTTGACGATTTAGGTGCATCCATGAACCGAATGCTGGTTCATTTCGGTTGCCCTGTTCGATCCCGTACAGAAATTATACAGGCAATCTGCTATGGTCAGCGAGAATTTGTCAGACGATCCCTGCCACCGTCGCGCGCGGAAAACAGTCAATTCCTTGACGAAGCCCAACGCTATTATGCCAACGATTATCACCACCATTTCATGGATTCGACGGTCGCTTATCCGGGACTGCTGCCGGTGCTGACCGATTTGCGGAAGGAAGGCTTTCAGTTAGCCGTAGTTACCAATAAAGCGCAGAATCACGCTGTCAGTGTGATCGACAAGCTGTTCCCTGTCGGACTTTTTGACATTGTATTGGGGCAAAGCACGCTTCCGCCGAAACCTGATCCGACCGCTTCGCTGAAAGCTGCTAAGACAATGGGCATTTTACCGGAAGCCTGTTGGTTTGTAGGCGATTCGGATGTGGATATGCAGACCGGTCAAAATGCCGGCATGATCCCTTTAGGAGTCAGTTGGGGCTACCGAAGCGCAGAACTGCTGCGAAGCAGCGGAGCAGCGGCAATTGCGGATACCCCTGAGCAGCTTTATCGTCTGCTGCTGGCTGCGCCGCCGAAAACGGCGGCTCGGACAATTCAGACGTTTTCGGCAAATGCCTAAGTTCTAATGCTTTTTCACTGCCATCGAATGCATCCAAATAAAGATGCACCGTCCCCTCTCGATTCGATTCATTAAAAAGCAGCGTCCGGCAAATACGTCCCTTACAAATTACTGTGTCCCCTAACAAAGCGTTTCTTGCTTCCGCCATTTTATTCAGCTTATGCTCTGACAGCAACGTACCGCCGTACGGCATCGGTTTCTCACTGCCTGTTCCGTAATCACCTTCAAGCACTGCTTCTCCGTCTATTGCATCGGAATCGGGATTCATCTCATATGCTTGAACTTCAAAATGACAAACCCGCCCGCTCCAAAGAGTGCATGCGGTCAATAAAGGACAATCAAGATTTTTGATTTTTCCGAAAGGACTAACCGAAACCACAGGCGCAAGTCTCGCCCATAAAAGCCCGTTGCTTTCATAGAGATCGGTTACTTCCGTTATACCATATCCTTCGCGCTGCGCAAAATCAATCAGCTTTTGAATACCTTCCGCCTGTTCGATATGTCCCTCTTTTTGGGGAAGCTGCAGATGCAGATAAACCAGCTTACCGCTGAGCAGCAGATCGATCTGCGCGTTGGCACATCCATAGCGGGCAGTTCCGGGCATATCTGTTTCTTCCTTTTTCAGCAACCCTCCTCGAATCCCCAAAACATGCGCCGCGCGCACCTTTAGCTGTTCCTCCCCTACTGTAAAAGCGGTTTGAAAACGAGGCATGCTAAGACTGACCGGCAAATCTTCCCAAAGCGGTCCGCTCAGTGCCTCCGGCTGTTCCTTTAGCTTCATTAAAATATCCGCATAACCGTTTAGTAAAATCCGATCAGCGGAAAAGGTCTTATCCGCCGCCGCGTTTGCCGCTGTTCTCTCTGCCTGTACGCTGGCAAATTCTTTCAGTTTCCCCCAAAACATCCGCCATGGTGAAGAGGGCGACAGCTTTTCTGTCAGCAGCTCCGCACCGGCACACCCCTCTGCCAGCTGCTGCATCTTTCCAACATATATCGGCGGACTTTCAGTACACGCCGCCGTTCTCAATGCGCCTTCCGCTTTTTCAATGGCATTAACTAACTGCCGGCGGTCGTTTGCTTCAATTTCCGATATCTGTGCCTGTATCCGCTCCCGCCGTCCCTCCATTGATACGGTCAGCGCAGCTCCAACTATACAAAGCACTCCTATACAAAGCAAATATAGGAGATGCACTTTTACATTCCTTTTTTTCATAAAATCCTCCCGTCAGATCAATAATGATTTGACAAATACAAATTCATCTGCTATAATTATATGTGATATTCTTTTTACTAACCGCTGTAATATCTGACGGAGGAAACAGTACATGGCAGAATGCGATCGTCTTTGGATGGAAATTTATGGGAACGAACGACTAAAACAAAGCCTCACTTCCGAGATATCCTCCGGCAAACTGGCACATGCCTATTTGGTGGAAGGCGCTCCCGGCAGCGGACGTTTCCTTTTATCTCAAACGCTATGCGCAGTTCTGTCCGGAAACCAGCGGGACGCTCAACGTATTCAAAACGGACTGTGTCCGGATATACACATCATTGAAACGCCTGTTGGCAGACGCACAATTGGCATTGATCAGATTAGAAGTCTCCGCGCCGCCGCTGCTGTAAAGCCCAATGAATTGGAATTTCAGGCATTTATTGTAAAAAATGCTCATCAAATGACTGTACAAGCCCAAAATGCCTTGCTGAAGCTGTTGGAAGAACCGCCCGGTCAGCTCCTGTTTTTATTGCTTTGCGACAATGCCTCCGCCCTGCTCGCTACTGTTCGATCCAGAGCGCCGGTTCTGCGGATGCAATCCTTTTCCGAAGCTGAACTAAAAAAATTCTTTTTAAGCCGCTCCGAAGAAGGAACTGACCGATATTCAGAAGCGGCAACGCTGGCTATCCATGATCCGGATCGCTTTGATGCCCTTGTGAAGGGCTGTACCACCATCGGCGCCGCTATTGAAGCGTTAAAAGTCCAACCTGTTTCGTCAATTGATACTGCTCAAGCAGTTCTTGCCTTCTGGCAGGCGGTCGCAGATAAAAAGACGTCTGATATTTATCTCTGCGCCCTCTCCGCCCCCTCTGATCGATCTCAAATGATTTTTTTTCTTAAAAACGTCCGCCTTGCGCTGCGGGATATTGCAGTACTCAGACAAAAAGATAGCTCTGAGCTGTGCTTTGGGTATGAAACCGAACTGCGGATGCTGGCAAAAAAAATGACGGCCAGTCTTATTATCCGTTTGGATACGCTGATCGTTTCCCTTCAGCGGGATCTTGCTTCAAACGCCAACCTGAACAGTCTGAAAACGGCGTTGGCATACGGCTGCCGAAAGCTGATTCAGTAGCCTTTTAACGTATTTATCGACTTTTTAATTATGTAAAAGTAGATAAAACCGTAACTATTGCCAAAGGTTAGATAATAGGACAATCATTCAATATTTCAAAACTTTTCATTTGAATTTACTCTGAAAATATCCCCGTTTTTGCGAACTAAGCTGACGGAGGGGATATTCCGCAACAATTTGCGCCTCGTCGATGCCCGTGCATTGGCGGCAAAATGGAGATTACTATGAAAGATATAAATCCTGAAGAAATTGAATCCGCCGAGCAGACGATGGACACACTGCCCGATCAGGTAGATGTAATCGGCATTTCCTTCAGAAGCGCCGGAAAAATATACTACTTTTCAGCAAACGGCGTAACCGCCCCAGAAGGAACCCATGCCATTGTGGAAACCGCCCGAGGGCAGGAATACGGCAGTGTAACACTGTCAAATCGGCTGGTTCCAAAAAGCGAATTGGTACTGCCGTTAAGAAAGGTCATCCGACTTGCCACCCAGGAAGACGAAAGTCGAAATATTGCCAACCATCAGAAGGAAGAAGACGCTTTCAGCATCTGTCAGCAAAAAATTGCCGATCATAAGCTGGACATGAAGCTGATTGATGTAGAATATACCTTTGACAATTCCAAGCTGCTTTTTTATTTCACCTCCGATGACCGAGTGGATTTCCGAGAATTGGTAAAGGACCTTGCATCAGTATTCCGCACCCGAATTGAATTAAGACAGATCGGTATCCGGGACGAAGCTAAGCTGATGGGCGGTTTAGGTGTATGCGGCAGAGAATTTTGCTGCCACAGCTTTTTAGGCGACTTTGCACAAGTTACTATTAAAATGGCGAAGGAACAGAATCTTTCTCTAAATTCCGCCAAAATTTCAGGTGCCTGCGGCAAATTAATGTGCTGTCTGCGGTACGAACAAGAGGCTTATCAAGAGGAATGCCGGCTGACGCCTAAAGTAGATACGCCTGTAAAAACGCCTGACGGTCCCGGAGTAGTGATCGACTCCAAGCCTCTGCAAGGAATCGTCTATGTCCGTTTGGACCAAGAAGGAGACGACGCTTTGCGAACCTATCACCGGGATCAGATCTCCCCCCGTGCCGACTCCGATCAAAAAAAGCCGGACAAGCGTTCTGAAAAAAACGCAGACGGCAGTTTCGCTCCCAAACAGGAAAAAAACAGTGGGCGATTACCTGAAAGGTCAGAGAAAAAAACTGATAGAATTCGCGAAAAACGTCCGGAGAAAAAGCCTCAGAAAAACCCCAAAAAAGATTGATTTTTCTTATCCTCTATGCTATAATAGAACAAATTTTATAATGGAGGTTTTGTAAGATGGCTTTCAAAATTAAAGAAGACGAATGTCTTGCTTGCGGCGCCTGTGCCGATGCATGTCCTGTCAGCGCTATCACTGAAAAGGACGGCAAGTATGTGATCGATCCAGATACCTGCCTTAGTTGCGGCGCTTGTGCCGGCGTATGTCCCGTGGGCGCACCCGTAGAGGAGTGAGTCCGAAAACAGACATAAAGCGCTGGAAATGGGGAAGGGATTTTGAAAATGCCTTCCCCATTTTTCCTAAATAAAGCTTTAGCAAACCTATTTCCCAAAGAAATTGTTTGAAAGGAATCCTCATGAACGAGTCCTTCACAACTTCGGTTAACGCTTCCCTTTCTCTGCGTCAGCGCAGTCAAGGACTGCGCTACGGAACCGACGCTTTCCTGCTTTATGCTTACCTTCGCCAACGTTCAGACAGTGACAAATCAATATTCGGAGTGGAATTAGGTTCTGGCAGCGGCATTATTTCCCTGCTTGCGTTGACAGCCAACAAGCTGACCACCGTAAAGGCAGTGGAAGTACAACCTGTATATGCACGTCTAACCGAAGAAAATGCCTGCCTGAATCATCTTGATCACCGCCTTGAAGCAATTTGTGCAAATGTTAAGGATCTGACAGTTGGAACAGTTGGCAGAGAAGCAGATGTGGTGTTTACCAATCCCCCCTACATGCGTGCCGCCTGCGGAAAAGTCAACCAATCTGACGAAAAATATATTGCCAGACATGAAGTGCTGGCTGCAATTGATGATTTCTGCAACGCGGGCAGCCGAATTCTGAAAACAGGCGGCAGCTTTTACGCTGTCTGGCGTCCCGACCGGCTGACCGATCTGCTGATTGCCATGGAAAATGCCAAAATCCCGCCTAAAAGGCTGACCATGGTTTGTCCCGATGCCCGAAGCGCCCCCTGTTTGATATTGACAGAAGGCAAAAAAGGCGGAAAAAGCGGGATGTTTGTCACCCGCCCCCTGTTTCTGCATGAAGCGGCTGACACTATGCCGCTGACCGACACCTCTGACTGTCGAATCATTTATCAGAACGGAGAATTTCCCGATGAATACTTACATCCCTGAACCGGAAGAAAAAAATAAAGTAAAAGGCGGCACGCTCTATTTGGTGGCAACACCTATTGGCAATCTGGCTGACCTGTCTGCCCGGGCACTAAAGGTACTGGAGCAGGTGGACTTTATTGCCGCAGAGGATACGCGCAATACGCTTCGGCTGCTTACTCATTTTGGCATTCAAAAGCAGCTAATCAGCTATTACGAATATAACAAAACCGAACGCGGCGAACAGATCGCACGAAGGCTGAAAAGCGGTGAATCCTGTGCGCTGGTGACTGATGCGGGCACCCCCGCCATCTCAGACCCCGGCGAAGATTTGGTTGCACGCTGTACTGCTTACCAAATTCCGGTTACCTCAATCCCCGGCTGCTGCGCTGCGATTACCGCACTCACCCTTTCCGCTCTGCCTACCAGACGTTTTGTATTTGAGGGATTTTTGGACAGTGATAAGAAGGCAAAAAAAAAGCAGCTTGAACGACTGTCCGCGGAGTTCAGAACGGTTATTCTATATGAAGCGCCTCACCGCTTGACCGAGACGCTGGAAGCTCTGTATCAAGCGATGGGCGAACGAAGAATCGCGCTTTGCCGCGAGCTGACTAAACTCAATGAAGAGGTACTTCGGATGACGCTGTCCGGCGCGGTTGCTTACTACCGTGAAAATACGCCCCGAGGCGAATACGTACTGGTTATTGAGGGTGCGCCGGAAGCAGATAAAGAGCAATTTTGGAATGCTATGACGGCAGAAGAGCATGTCATTTTTTATCAAACACAGGGG